>DASPLZ010000001.1:0-12785 GCA_035627295.1 Phenylobacterium sp.
CAGCAACTCTGCGGCCGGAGCCGAACGCGAACAGCGTTACTTGGTATTAGTTAACCCATGCCGAAGCCTTCAGCGCGCGGCGCGCGGCAGGTCGATGCTCACCAGGAGGCCGCCAAGCGGGGCGGCGCCGAGGCTCACCGAACCGCCATAGGCGCGGGCCAGCTCGTCGATGATCGAGAGCCCCAGGCCCGAGCCCGGCTCGCTCTCGTCGAGCCGCGCGCCCCGACGCAGGACAAGGTCCCAGCGCGCCGGCGGCAGGCCCTCGCCGTCGTCCTCGATCCGGAGGGTGAAGCGGGTGGGCGCGGTCGGCTCGGCGACGGCGCGGACGCGCCGGTCGCCGTATTTGCAGGCGTTCTCCAGGGCGTTGCCGGCGATCTCCAGGAGATCCTGTCGCTCGCCGAGGAAGAAGAGGTCCTCGTCGGCCCGCCAGTCGATCTCGACGCCGCGGTCCATGAAGACACGTTCCAGCGTACGGGCGAGCTCGTCGAGCACGCTGGCGACGGAGGTGCGCTCGCCCTGCCCCTGGCTGCGGGCTGCGGCGCGGGCGCGGCGCAGGTGATGGTCGACCTGGTCGCGCATGACCTGGGCCTGGCGGGTGACCACTTCGGCCAGGCCGCCGGGCTGCTGCTCGGCCTCGGTCATCATCACGCTGATCGGGGTCTTGAGGGCGTGGGCGAGGTTGCCGACGTGGGTGCGCTGGCGCTCGACGACTTCCTGGTTGTGTTCAACCAGCGCGTTGAGTTCATCGGCCAGGGGCGTGAGCTCGACCGGGTAGCGGTCGCCCAGCCGCTGCTTCTTGCCGTTCCTCACCTCGGCGATCTCGCGGCGCAGGGCGTAGAGCGGCTGCAGGCCGAAGCGGACCTGGATGAACACCGCGGTGATCATGCCCGCGCCCAGCAGGATCATGGCCAGGGTGGCGATGATGGCCAGGTTGCGGGCGTCCTCGTCGACGGCCGCGCGGTCCTCGGCGACCAGGAAGATCACCGGGATCCAGGGGTTGCCGAGCCGCACCTGGATGGCGGCGGCGCGCAGGTTCTGATCGAGCGGCCCTTCGATGTCGTAGTAGACCGGCTGGCCGGCCTGGGCCCCGACGGCGCGCACGCCGCCCGGCGGCAGGGCCAGGGTGGGGGCGTCGCCGAGGGACTCCGAGCGGGCCACCTCGACGATGCCGCCGCCCATGATCGGCTCGCCGACCACCCAGTACCGGCCGGAGAAGCCACGGAGCGCCCGGGTGTCGGTGCTGGTCGGCGGGACCAGCTGGCCCTGCGCGTTCACCTGGACGCCGGCCACCAGGTTGTCGAGCTGTTCGGAGAGGGTGCGGTCGAAGCGGCCCAGCACCGTGCGCTGCACGAAGTAGGAGACCCCCGCCCCCGCGGCGATGATGACGATCAGGCTCCAGCCGGCGGCCAGCACCGCCAGCCGGGTGGCCAGCGAATAGTGGCGAAGGCCGCCGAGCTTCACGTGTCGGCCGTCTCGCCCTCGGGCGCGATCAGGCGGTAGCCGAGGCCGCGCATGGTCTCGATGCGGTCGGCGCCGATCTTCTTGCGCAGGCGCCCGACGAACACCTCGATGGTGTTGGAGTCGCGGTCGAAATCCTGGTCGTAGAGGTGCTCGACCAGCTCGGTGCGGCTGATCACCCGGTCCTGGTGCATCATCAGATAGTGCAGCAGGCGGTACTCCAGCGAGGTGAGCCGCAGGGGCTCGCCGTTGACGCTGGCGCGCGCGGCGCGGGGATCGAGCCTAAGGCCGCCGCAGGTCAGGGTCGCCGCCGCGTGGCCGGCCGAGCGGCGCAGCAGGGCGCGAAGGCGCGCCAAAAGCTCCTCGGTGTGGAAGGGCTTGGTCAGGTAGTCGTCGGCCCCGGCGTCGAAGCCGGCGACCTTCTCGCTCCAGGCGCCTCTAGCAGTGAGGATCAGCACGGGCGTGGCGATATTCGCCCGCCGCCAGCGCTCCAGCACAGACACCCCGTCCACCTTCGGCAGGCCGAGGTCGAGGACGACCGCGTCATAGGGCTCGGTCTCGCCGAGGAACTGGGCCTCCTCGCCGTCCGGGGCGTGATCGACCGCATAGCCGGCGTCGGCCAGGGCCGCCTTCAGCTGACGGCTCAGGTCCTTATCGTCTTCGACCAGCAGAATGCGCATTCGAGCCCCCTAGCCTCCCCGCAGGATCGCGCCGGACCCGGCGTCGATCACGAAGTCCACCACCCGGCCGTCGGCGGTCATCAGCCGCACCCGATAGTTGGCCCCGGCCATGCCGGCGTCCAGCACCCGGCCGGGCACGCGGCCGCGGGCGATGTTGATGGCCTGGGACATGGAGATGGTCTGGCCCTGCCGCTCGAACCCGCCTCGGCGCGGCGGGCCGTCGCGGCCTTCGCCGCGCCCGCGATTCTGGAACTCGGCCGGGTCGTCGCGCTGCCAGCGCGGCTGCGCGTCGACGGCCGCCGGAAGGGCGGCGCCGATCACGGCGGCGGCGATGAGGGCTGCATATTTCATGCGCCGTCTTCTAGGCGCCAGGGACTGAACCGAGGCTGAATGGGCGGTTTATGAAGGCGTTGCGGCGAGGTGTCACGCAGTCCGTGACGGCTGGCGCGCCCCGGAAAGCTCTGCCAAGAGTGGGCAAAGAACAAGAGTCCGCCGGGGAGGGCGCGAGCGAATGGCCGACACGACCGCGGGGGCGGCTGCGCCCTATCCCGGCCAGAGCACCCCCGGCTATCGCGCCTACGTCCTGGGCGCGCTGCTGGTCGTCTACACCTTCAATTTCATCGACCGGGTGGTGGTCGGCATCATCCAGGAGCCGATCAAACAGGAATTCGCCCTCTCCGACTTCCAGCTCGGCCTGCTCGGCGGACCGGCCTTCGCGGTGCTCTACACCCTGCTGGGCATCCCGATCGCGCGCATCGCCGAGAAGCGCAACCGGATGACCATCATCGCGATCTGCGTGGGCCTGTGGAGCCTGATGACCGCGCTCTGCGGGCTGGCGGTTTCCTACGCCACCCTGCTCACCGCCCGGATCGGCGTCAGCATCGGCGAAGCCGGCTGCACGCCGCCGGCGCAGTCGGTGATCGCCGACTACTTCCCGCTGGAATCTCGGGCGACGGCGATCTCGATCTACGCCCTGGGCATCCCGATCGGCTCGATGCTGGCGGCGATCGGCGGCGGCTGGCTGGCGCAGGAGATGGGCTGGCGCTCGGCCTTCCTGACGCTGGGCCTCCCGGGCCTGATCGTGGCGCTGGTCGTCAAGCTCACGGTTCGCGAGCCGGAGCGGGCGGCCAGCAGCGACGCGGCGGAGGCGCCCGGCTTCGGCGCGGCCCTGAAGGTGCTGATGGGCAAGCCGACCTTCTGGCAGGTTTCGCTGGGCTCGGCCCTGGCCTCGTTCACCGGCTATGGCGTCGGCCAGTATCTGAACTCGTTCATGATGCGCACGCACGGCCTCACCCTGCTACAGGCCTCGCAGCTAAGCGGCGTGGTGCTCGGCATCTTCGCGGCGATCGGCACCTTCCTGGCCGGATACCTGGCCGACCGGCTGGTCAAGCGACACCCGACGGCCCTGGCCTGGCTGCCGGCGCTCGGCTTCGCCATCGCCGCGCCGCTGTTCATCGCCGGCTACATGGCGCCGAACCTGTGGATCGGCGTGCCGTTGCTGATGGCGGGATCGCTGACGCAGTATTTCTATCTCGGCTGTATGTACGCCTCGGTGCAGGGGATCGTGCAGCCGCGGATGCGGGCGACCGCCACGGCGGTGCTGCTGTTCATCGTCAACCTGCTGGGTTACGGCCTAGGCCCGCCGCTGGTGGGCGCGCTCAGCGACGCCCTCGCCAACTGGTCGCTGGCCCAGAACGGGCTGACGCTGGCCGCCTGCGCCGGGGAGGCGGCCAAGACGGGCGCCTGCGCGGCCGGGATTTCCTTCGGCCTGAAGTACGCCATCGTGATCGGCCTGCTCGGCTATCTCTGGGCGGCGGTGCACTTCCTGCTGGCCGGCCGCACCCTGCGGCGCGACTGGGTGGGCTGACCCCGACCGGCGCTGCGCGCCGCCCACCCTCCCCACAAGGGGAGGGAGAGCGCTGCGCTTGACTCGCCGCTTCCCGCCGCCCATCCCCCGCGCATGATCCCGCGCTACGCCCGACCCGAAGCGGCCGACATCTGGTCGCCGCAGACCCGCTTCCGCATCATGTTCGAGATCGAGGCCCACGCCGCCGACGCTATGGCCGAGCTCGGCGTGATCCCCAAGCGCGCCGCCGAGGTGATCTGGGAGAAGGGCGGGGACGCCATCTGGAACGCCGAGCGCATCGACGAGATCGAGCGCGAGGTGAAGCACGACGTCATCGCCTTCCTCACCCATGTGACCGAGATCGTCGGGCCCGAAGCGCGCTTCCTGCACCAGGGGATGACCTCCTCCGACGTTAACGATACGGCCCTCGCCGTGCAGCTGACGCGGGCCACGGACCTGCTGATCGAGGACGTCGACCTCGTCCTCTCAGCCCTGAAGACGCGCGCCTATGAGCACAGGCTGACCCCCACCGTCGGCCGCAGCCACGGCATCCACGCCGAGCCCACCACCTTCGGCCTGAAGCTGGCCGGCCACTACGCCGAGTTCCAGCGCGCCAAGGAGCGCCTGGCGATGGCCCGGTTCGAGGTCGCCACCTGCGCCATCTCCGGCGCCGTCGGCACCTTCGCCAACGTCGATCCGCGCGTTGAGGCCCACGTCGCCGAGAAGCTCGGCCTCGCCGTCGAGCCGGTCTCCACCCAGGTGATCCCGCGCGACCGGCATGCCGCCTATTTCGCCGCCCTTGGCGTGGTGGCCAGCTCCATCGAACGGCTGGCGACCGAGATCCGCCACCTGCAGCGCACCGAGGTGCTGGAGGCCGAAGAGTTCTTCGACAAGGGCCAGAAGGGCTCGTCGGCCATGCCGCACAAGCGGAACCCGATCCTGACCGAGAACCTGACGGGGCTTGCCCGCCTGGTCCGCTCGGCGGTGGTCCCGGCCATGGAAAACGTGACGCTCTGGCACGAACGGGACATCAGCCACTCCTCGGTCGAGCGCGGCATCGCGCCGGACGCGACCGTGCACCTGGACTTCGCCCTGCGGCGCCTGGCCGGGGTGGTCGAGCGGCTGGTGGTCTACCCGGAGAACATGCTGAAGAACCTCGACCGCCTGAGCGGCCTGGTTCATTCGCAGCGGGTGCTGCTGGCGCTGACCCAGAAGGGCGTCTCGCGGGAAGACGCCTATGCCGCGGTGCAGGGCGCGGCGATGAAGGTCTGGCGCGGCGAAGGCGCCTTCCTCGACTTCCTGAAGGCTGACCCGGTCGTGCGGCCGAACCTTTCGGACGACGAGCTCTCGGAGCTCTTCGACCTCGGCTACCACTTCAAGCACGTGGATACGATCTTCGCCCGGGTGTTCGGGGCCAATCCCTCTCCCTGAGGGAGAGGGAAACCTGGCGGCGCAGCCGACAGGAGGGTGAGGGGCTCGGACGCCTTCGGAGAGGCCGCAAGCCTTCATCCTCGCCGCGCTTTCGCGCGTCCTTTCCTTCTCCCGACTAGGAGAAGGAAGCTATCCCACTTCCATCCAGCCCTCGCGCGGCAGGCGCCAGTAGACGTTGTCCTGCCGCGCCAGCATCCGGTAGCCGACCATCTCGCGACGGATCGTGGCCGAGTCCCAGTGGCGCTGCTGGAGGATGGCGTTGACCTCCTTCTCGGGATAGCGCCGGTCGTCCTCGAAGCCTTCCATCAGCCACTCCAGCACGCGCCAGCGTTTCTTGCGGCTGGCCGGCAGGTGCTTGAGCGTGCCGTCCTCGTTGAGGAAGTTGGCGATGATCCGCGCCGCGTCGGTTTCCGGCGGTTCGGCCAGCGCCGTGACCGCGCCCTTGTCGAGCAGAACGCGGTTGAAACCCGTCAGGGCGTCCGTCTCCAGCCTGTGCCAGTGGATCACCCCCTCGGCCCGCACGCTGACCAGCCCCAGAGCCTTCAGCGCCGCCAGATGGTGCGAAACGGTGGGCTCCTTGAGGCCCAGCGCCTGGGCCAGTTCCTGCACGCTCCGCTCGCGCTCTGCGAGGAGGCCGACGATGCGCAGCCGGCTTTCGTTCGCCATCGCCTTGAAGAAGGCCAGCAGGGTGTCGAGGTGCTCTTGGGTCATCACGGCGTTCCTTAGATAGGCATCTAATTAGATTGTTGTCTAAGGAACAGCAAGCGCCCTTCCACTCGCCCGAGAATCGCAACCTACTCCTTTTGGTTGTATTCCGGTGCAAGGCATGACCGATCACGCTCTTGACGCGCACTTCGAACGGCTCGGCGCTCTCGACCGCCCCGCCTACTGGAGGTTGCTGGCCCGTCAGTTGACGGCCGCGGCCCTGCTGGCCGTCGCCGGGATGGGACTGCCGCGCCTCGCCGCGCTCTCCCCGGCCGCAGAGGCCCTGCGGCTCGGCCTACTGGCGCTGTTCGCGCTCCTGCTGAGCGTGGCCTTCGCCTGTCTTGCCGCGCGGCGACTGAGGGACGCCGGGCTGCGCCTGGCCTGGCTGCCGGTCGGCGCGGCGCTGGCCGCGGCGCCGACGATCGGGCTCGGCGAGGCGGGCTGGACGGCGTCGGTCGCGCTGCTGGCCGCCGCCCTGATCGGGCTCGGCAACCTGCCCTCTTCGCAGGTCGAGGACCGTGACGCCCTGCGCCTGCCGTTCAGCGGCGCGCTGGCCCTGGTGGCCGGCGCCCTCTTCGCCGCGCCGCTGTGGATGGAGAAGGACGCCGCTCCCGCGCCCGCCGCGGCGCCCATCGCCGCCGTCGCGCTGCATCCCACGCCCCGCGCGCCGCCCGCGATCGAGTCGCCGGAACTGGCCGCCATCGCCGACGCGGCCGAGGAAAGCCGCAAGATCGCCGCCGAGGGCCCCAACGCCCTGATGCGCTACAGCGCCGCCTGCTTCGCCGCCGCGCCGCTCGACGCCGCGCCGCGGGCGGCCATCGACTTCTGCACGGCCTTCGATCTCGCCGCGGCGAACGACGCCCGGCCCCTTGGCTACTTCGAACCCGAGCGCCGCCGCGCCCGGCATCTGGCGGCCATGGCGCAGGTCACCGACGTGCCGGCGGCGGAAAAACGGTATCTGGCGATCCAGGCCGCCGCGCAGGCGGCCCTGACGGCGGAGCCCTAGGCCCCGGCGCGAACCTGTTCGCGGGCCTGGGCCAGCAGTTCGTCCATCTTGTTGCGCACCTCGCCCTCGGAGGTGGAAAGCCCGGCGCTCTTCAGGTCCTCGAAGACCTTGCGCAGCACGTCGTCGTCGCCCGGCAGCTCGAAGTCCGACTTGACCACCGCCTTGGCGTAATCCTCGGCCGACTGGCCCTCCAGGCCCATCAGCTCGCCGGCCCACTGGCCGAGCAGGCGGTTGCGGCGGGCGTTGGCGCGGAATTCCTGGTCCTGATCGAGGGCGAACTTCTTCTCGAACCCCTTCTCGCGATCGTCGAACGTGCTCATGAATATCCTGGGGCTTTCGAATAGGCGGCGTCACATATCGTGGCCGGACCGCCCCCGCAATTCGGAACGCGCGCGGCGCGAGCAGTTTTCCGTGGGCGGCCGACCTTCGCCCGTCATGTCGGCGAAAGCGTGTCGACAAGCCGACGACGCCGCGCCCATCCGATTTGCGCCGAGAGGCCGGGAGCGCTAAATGCGGCGCTGAATGAACCTCTTCGCGGCCGAGTCGGCGCGGGGCATCAGCGCCTCACGCGGCTTGGCCGTTCCTCTTTGGGCGTATCCGCCAATGACCAACTCCCGTCGCAAGAAGATCTACGAAGGCAAGGCCAAGATCCTCTACGAAGGCCCCGAGCCCGGCACCCTGATCCAGTACTTCAAGGACGACGCCACCGCCTTCAACGGCGAGAAGAAGGCGACCCTCGAGGGCAAGGGCGTCATCAACAACCGCATCAGCGAATATGTGATGACCAAGCTCGCCGCGATCGGCGTGCAGAACCACTTCATCCGCCGCCTGTCCCTGCGCGAGCAGCTGATCCGCGAGGTGGAGATCATCCCGCTGGAGGTGATCTGCCGCAACATCGCCGCCGGCTCGCTCTCCAAGCGGCTGGGGCTGGAGGAGGGCTCGCCCCTCCCCCGCTCGATCATCGAGTTCTGCCTGAAGGACGACAAGCTCAACGACCCGATGGTCGCCGAGGAGCACATCACCGCCTTCAACTGGGCCTCGACCCAGGACATCGACGACATCATGGCCCTGACCCTCAGGGTCAACGACTTCCTCACCGGCCTCTTCGCCGGCATCAACATCACCCTGGTGGACTTCAAGATCGAGTTCGGCCGCGTCTGGGAGAACGACTTCCCGCGCATCATCCTGGCCGACGAGATCAGCCCCGACAGCTGCCGCCTGTGGGACGCCACCACCAACGAGAAGCTCGACAAGGACCGCTTCCGCCGCGACCTCGGCAACGTCATCGAAAGCTACACCGAGGTGGCCCGGCGCCTCGGCGTGATGAACGAGATGCCCACCGTCATCCAGGGCGGCCTGCATTGAGGCTGGCGGCCGCGGCGCTCGCGCTCGCGGCCATCGCCGCGCCGGCCGCGGCGCAGGGGCCGAACACCGTCTTCGGTCCCGGCGTGCAGACCTGCGCGCAGTTCGTCGCCAGCTTCCAGAACGGCCGACGCGAGGGCTTCCGCACCTGGACGCTGGGATTCATCTCGGCGTTGTCGCGCGATGCGAACACCGGCATGGGCCGCTACGATCGCTTCACGCGCCGCTTCCAGGCCGAAGTCTACGCGGCCAGGGGCGGCTATGAGACCTTCGAGGCGCGGCTGCGCGCCCGCTGTCGGAAGGCCGGCGCGATCAGCTATGAAGAGGCCGTGTGGCGCGAAGTCCTGGCCATGAACGGAGAGCCGATTTGAAAGTCGTGGTGCATGTGTTTCTGAAGCCCGGCGTGCTCGACGTGCAGGGCAAGGCGGTGGAAGCGGCCCTGCACGGCCTGGGCTGGGCCGGCGTCGCCGACGTGCGCGTGGGCCGAACCATCGAGTTCGACTTGCCGGCCGAGAGCAAGGCCGCCGCCGAGGCGGAGGCCAGGGCGATGTGCGAGAAGCTGCTGGCCAACACGGTGATCGAAGGCTACCGCGTGGAGGCGCAGGCGTGACCGGCGTCGAAGAAGACGGCGCGGAGTTTCGCCGCGAAATCGACTTTGCGGGCCAAGACCGTTTCCGCCGCATCGCCGGCCTAGGCCCTGCCTACGAAGCCCTGGAGGATCGGGGCGAGTTCGTGCGGGTGCGCATTGTCGAGTCCGGCGAAGAGTTCGACTATCGAAAAGCCGACGCCGAGCTCGATCCGCCGGCCTGATGTTCGCGATCTCCTATGACCTGAACTATTGGGAGACCCAGGCGCTCCATCCGAAGGGTCTGCGCCAGGCCTATCGCGACATCGATCGTATCCTGACCCGGTACGGCTTCTCGCGTGTCCAGCAGAGCGTCTACGTCAGTGATAGCGAGGACATCGCGGTGCTGTTCGACGCCATGAACGCGCTGAAAGCCCTGCCGTGGTTTCCCGAAGCGGTGAAGGACATCAAGGCCTTCAGGGTGGAGCAGTGGTCCGATTTCACGCCCTCCATGAAGGGCAGCAATCGATGAGCGCCTTCCACCTCGCCCAGGTCAACATCGGGCGGCTGATCGCGCCGATGGACGATCCGCGCATCGCCGACTTCCGCGAGGCGCTGGACCGCATCAACGCCCTCGGCGAGGCCCAGCCCGGCTTCGTCTGGCGCGCCACCGGCCCCGGCTTCGACGCCCTCGACGTCCCCGGCTTCGACGATCCCCTGATCATCACCAACGCCACGGTCTGGGAGAGCGCCGAACACCTGGCCGCCTTCGCCTATCGCACCGAGCACCGCCTTTACGTCCGCCGCCGCCGCGAGTGGTTCGAAGAGCCGACCCAGCCGCAGGTGGCGCTCTGGTGGGTTCCCGCCGGCCATCGCCCCGATCTGGCCGAATGCGCGGCCCGCCTCTCGCATCTGCGGGCGAATGGGCCTACCTGCACGGCCTTCGACTTCAAGGCCCGTTTCCCCGCTCCCCAGACCCTGGCCGAAGCCTCATGAAAGCCGCCGTCGTCGTCTTCCCCGGCTCCAACTGCGACCGCGACTGCAAGGTCGCCATCGAGCGTTCCACGGGCGCCGCGGTCGACATGGTGTGGCACGGCGACACCGCCTTGCCCCCGGGCCTCGACCTGATCGTGCTGCCGGGCGGGTTCTCCTACGGCGACTACCTGCGCTGCGGAGCCATGGCGGCGCTCTCGCCGATCATGACCGAGGTGAAGGCCGCCGCCCAGCGCGGCGTCGCCACGGTCGGCATCTGCAACGGCTTCCAGGTCCTCTGCGAGGTTGGCCTCCTGCCTGGAGCCCTCCTGCGGAACGCGGGCCTGAAGTACGTCTGCAAGGCCGTCGACCTCGACATCGTCAACGGCCAGACCCGCTTCACCGCCGCCTATGGCCAGCAGCGCCAGGCGCGGATGACGGTGGGCAACGGCGAGGGCAACTTCTTCGCCGACGAGGCCACCCTCGACCGGCTGGAGGGCGAGGGCCAGGTGGTGTTCCGCTATCGCGACAACCCCAATGGCTCGGCCCGCGACATCGCCGGCATTGTCAATGCGAAGGGCAATGTGCTGGGCCTGATGCCCCACCCGGACCGCGCCTTCGAGACCGAACTCGGCTCGGCGGACGGGGCGATGCTGTTCCAGAGCGCGCTGGCGAGCGCGTAACGAGAAAGGGCCGGCGCTTTCGCGACCGGCCCTTCCCTTCAGCCCCGAGACGCTTCTGGAGAAGCGGCTCGTTGCGAACCTAGCGGTTCTGGTTCTGCTGGCCCTGACCCTGGTCGTCGCGGCCCTGGCCCGCCTGGCCCTGGCCTTGCTGGCCCTGACCGCCTTGTTGGCCCTGCTGGCCTTGCTGATTGCGGTCCTGGCCTTGCTGATTTTGCTGGCCGGGCTGCTGCTGCTGCGGATTGTTCTGCTGCTGCTGCGGATTGCGGTCCTGGTCGTTCGCCATTCTTGTCTCCCGGTCTATTGTGGAGGCGCCGGATGGCGCCGCGGTTACGGGAGTCCAACCGGCGGGCGGACTCGATTGTTCCAGTAAATGAGGAGCCTATGCCGGAGATCACCGATCCGCCGCCGCAGGCCGTGCTGGACGACCTCGCCGCCCTGCAGCCGCTGCTCGCGGCCCTGCCGGCCAAGACGCCGGGCGACAATCTGCTCATCGCCACCTGGAACATCCGGGCCTTCGGCGACCTGACCAAGGCCTGGGCCAGCCAGCCGGGCGACTCGCCGCGTCGCGACTTCCACGCCTGCGTGCTGATCGCCGAGATCCTGTCGCGGTTCGACGTGATCGCTGTGCAGGAGGTGAAGGCCAACCTGCGCGCCCTGCGCCACACCCTGAAGAAGATGGGCCCCGAATGGGGGTTCGTCATGACCGACGTCACAGAGGGCGACCCGGGCAACGGCGAGCGGCTGGCCTTCATCTTCGACACCCGCCGGGTGCGGCTCTCGGGCCTCGCCTGCGAGCTCGTCGTGCCGGAGGACCTGGATTCGCCCCTCTCCACCCCGGCCAACGCCTTCCAGCGCCAGTTCGTGCGCACGCCCTATGCGGTGAGCTTCCTGGCGGGCGAGCAGACCTTCGTGCTGGTCACGCTGCACGTGATCTACGGCCAGACGGGCGCGGACCGCCTCGCCGAGCTCACCGGCATCGCCAAATGGCTGCGCAACTGGGCCGAGCGCACCGACGACTACGGCCAGAACCTGATCTGCATGGGCGACTTCAACATCGACCGCCACGGCGACCCGACCTGGCAGGCCTTCACCTCCACCGGGCTGACCCCCGCGCCGGGGCTGGAGCTGGTGCCGCGAACCCTCTTCTCCTCGCCCAGCGAGCCGCACCTGGAGAAGTTCTACGACCAGATCGCCTGGTTCCAGACGGTGAAGAACAAGCCGTACCTGTCGATGGACTTCCGCCGCGCCGGGGGCCTCAACTTCGTCGGCCAGGTGCTGCCCGGCCTGACCAAGACCGAGCTTTCGTGGCGACTCTCGGACCACCTGCCGCTGTGGGTGGAGTTCGGGCTCTAGCGGCCGACCGGTGGCGGAAGGCGGCGACAGGCCCGTCGTATTCAGCTATCGCCTCCGCCCCCAGCCATCGCGAGGCCCAGCCTTGACGAGCCGCTTCTATCACCTCTTGGCCAACAACCTGGTGGCCAACATCACGAACTACACCGTGTGGTTCGCCCTGACCTTCTACGTCTATCTGGAGACGCGGTCGGTGTTCGCCACTGGCATGATCGCCGGCGTCTATCTGGTGTTCACGGCCGCGTCGGGCTTCTGGTTCGGCAGCCTGGTCGACCACCATCGCAAGAAGCTAGTGATGCTGGGCTCCAGCGTCGCCTCCTTCGCCTTCTACGCCCTGGCCTACGTCGCCTACGAGCTGGCGCCGGAGGGGAGCCTCGCCGATGTCTCCGGCGTCTGGCTGTGGCTGCTCGTGTTCCTCAGCATGGTCGGCGTCATCGCCGGCAACATCCGCAGCATCGCCCTGCCCACCCTGGTGACGCTGCTGATCGCAGAGGACCGCCGCGATCGCGCCAACGGCCTGGTCGGCATGGTGACTGGCATCGGCTTCCTCACCACCTCGGTGATCAGCGGCTTCCTGGTCGCCTGGGGCGGCATGCACTACACGTTACTGCTGGCCCTCGCCGTCACCCTGCTCGCCTTCCTGCACCTCGTCCCCGTGAAGATCGACGAGTCCCGCGGCGCCCCTTCCGCGGACGCGCCCGCCGAGCCCCGCCGTGTGGACATCCGC
>DASPLZ010000002.1:0-12680 GCA_035627295.1 Phenylobacterium sp.
CGTCGGCGTCGCGCACCACCGGGGTGACGAGACCGCGCTCGGTGCCGACGGCGACCGGGCGCTCCTGGATCTTGTGCATGCCCAGCACGCCCGACTGCGGCGCGTTCAGGATCGGCGTCGACATCAGCGAGCCGTAAACCCCGCCGTTGGAGATGGTGAAGGTGCCCCCCTGCATGTCCTCGATGGCCAGGTGCCCGTCGCGGGCCTTCTTGCCCAGGGCGCCGATCTCCTTCTCGATCTCGGCCAGGTTCATGGCGTCGGCGTCGCGCACCACCGGCACCACCAGGCCCTTGTCGGTGCCGACGGCCACGCCGATGTCGTAGTGGTTCTTGTAGATCAGGTCCTGGCCGTCGATCTCGGCGTTGACGTCCGGCACCTGCTTCAGGGCCGCTACGCAGGCCTTCACGAAGAAGCTCATGAAGCCGAGCTTCACGCCGTGCTTCTTCTCGAACTGGTCCTTGTACTGGGCGCGCAGGGCCATGATCGCGCTCATGTCGACCTCGTTGAAGGTCGTCAGCATGGCCGCGGTGTTCTGGGCCTCCTTCAGGCGCCGGGCGATGGTCTGGCGCAGGCGCGTCATCCGCACCCGCTCCTCGCGCTCGTGGATGGCGCGCGGCGCGGCCGGGGCCGGCGGCGCGGCAGGCTTGGCGGCGCGGGCTTCCAGGGCGGCGAGCGCGTCGCCCTTGGTGATGCGGCCGTCCTTGCCGGTGCCTTCGATGCCGCCGGCGTCGAGCTTGTTCTCAGCGATCACCCGCTGGGCGGAGGGCATCGGGGCGGGTGCGCCGGCCGCCGGCTTGGCGGGCTCGGCCTTCGGCGCAGGGGCGGCTTCCGCTTTCGGCGCGGGCGCCGGTTCCGGTTTGGCCTCGGCCTTCGGCTCAGCCTTGGGTTCGGGCGCCTTGGCGGGCGCGGCGGCGCCGTTGGTCACCCGGCCCAGCACCGCGCCGGGCTCCACGGTCGCGCCTTCCTCGGCGACGATTTCCGAGAGCGTGCCGTCCGAAGGCGCGGCGACTTCCAGGCTGACCTTGTCGGTCTCCAGCTCGACGAGGATCTCGTCCTTCTTCACCGCATCGCCGGCCTTCTTCGCCCAGCGCGCCACCGTCGCCTCGGTGACGGATTCGCCGAGGGCGGGCGTCATGATGTCGGTCATCTAAGTCGGACTCCTACGTTCCCGCGCCATGTAGGCCTTTTCGCCCGTTAAGCGAACGCCTCGGTGAGGAATTTCTCCAGTTCGGCCATGTGCCGGCTCATCAGGCCCGCCGCAGTCGAGGCGGAGGCCGGCCGGCCCACATAGCGGGCGCGCTTGGCCTTCACCGGCAGGCGCTCCAGGGTAAGCTCCAGCCAGGGGTCGACGAAGGTCCAGGCGCCCATGTTCTTGGGCTCCTCCTGGCACCAGACCAGCTCGGCGTTCTTGAAGCGCTTCAGTTCGTTGGAGAGCGACTTCACCGGCCACGGGTAGAACTGCTCCAGGCGCAGCAGGTAGACGTCGTCGCGCCCGGTCTTGGCGCGCTGGTCCACCAGGTCGAAATAGACCTTGCCCGAGCAGAGGATCACGCGGGTGATCTTGTCGTCGCTGGTCAGGGTGATCCCGCCGACGTCGCAGCCGGCCTCGGCCCCGTCGACCATCACCCGGTGGAAGGCCGAGCCCTCGGCCATGTCCGACAGGTTCGAGACCGCCCGCTTGTGGCGGAGCAAGGACTTCGGCGTCATCAGGATCAGCGGCTTGCGGAAATCGCGCAGCACCTGCCGGCGCAGGATGTGGAAGTAGTTGGCCGGGGTGGTGCAGTTGGCCACCTGCATGTTGTCTTCCGCGCAGAGCTGCAGGAAGCGCTCCAGGCGCGCGGAGGAGTGCTCCGGCCCCTGGCCTTCGTAGCCGTGCGGCAGCAGCATGGTCAGGCCGCTCATTCGCAGCCACTTGCGCTCGCCCGACGAGATGAACTGGTCGATCACCACCTGGGCGCCGTTCACGAAGTCGCCGAACTGGGCTTCCCAGAGCGTCAGCGTGTTGGGGTCGGCCAGGGAGAAGCCGTACTCGAAGCCCAGCACCGCCTCTTCCGAGAGCGCCGAGTCCAGCACCTCGAAGTGCGCCTGGTTGGGCCCGAGATTGCGCAGCGGGAAATACTGCTCCTCGGTGTTCTGGTCGATCAGGGCCGAGTGGCGCTGCACGAAGGTGCCCCGCACCGAATCCTGCCCGGACAGCCGCACCGGCATCCCCTGGTCGAGCAGGGTGGCGAAGGCCAGGTGCTCGGCCGTGCCCCAGTCGATGTTCTCGCCGGTCTCGATGGCCTGGCGGCGGTTCTCGATGGCGCGCTTGACGGTCTTGTGGACCTCGATGCGGTCCGGGACCGAGGTGATCTTCAGCCCCAGATCGCGCAGCTTCTGCAGCGGCACGCCGGTGACGCGCTTCTCCTCGTCGGCGCGGCCCAGGCCCGACCACTTGCCGTCCAGCCAGTCGGCCTTGTTGGCCTTGTATTCCTTGCCGGCCTCGAATTCGGCGTCGAGGAAGGCGGAGAACTCCTCCACCCAGGTGGAGACTTCCTCGGCGGTGGCCACGCCTTCCTCGACCAGCCGCTGGGCGTAGAGCTCGCGCACGCTCGGGTGGTTCTTGATCTTCGCGTACATCAACGGCTGGGTCATCGTCGGGTCGTCGCCCTCGTTGTGACCGAACCGGCGGTAGCAGAACATGTCGATGACCACGTCCTTCCCGAACTGCTGGCGGTACTCGGCGGCCACCTTGGCGGCGAAGACGACGGCTTCCGGATCATCCCCGTTGGCGTGGAAGATCGGCGCCTCGACCATCATCGCCACGTCCGACGGGTAAGGGCTGGAGCGGCTGTTCTTCGGGCTGGTGGTGAAGCCGATCTGGTTGTTGACGATGAAGTGCACGGTCCCGCCGGTCGCATAGCCGCGCAGGTTCGAGAGCGCGAAGCACTCGGCCACCACGCCCTGGCCCGCGAAGGCCGCATCGCCATGCAGCAACAGCGGCATCACGTGGCCGCGGCCCGCGTTGGGGTTCTCGCGTAGGGCGAAGGCCTGCTTGGCCCGCGCCTTGCCGATCACCACCGGGTTGACGATCTCCAGGTGCGACGGGTTGGCGGTCAGCGACAGGTGCACCTTGTTGCCGTCGAACTCGCGGTCCGACGAGGCGCCCAGGTGGTACTTCACGTCGCCTGAGCCCTCGACGTCGGAGGGCAGGGAAGAGCCCCCCTGGAACTCGTGGAAGATGACGCGGTAGGGCTTGCCCATCACGGCGGCCAGCACGTTCAGCCGCCCGCGGTGCGGCATGCCGAGGACGATGTCCTTCACGCCCAGCGCGCCGCCGCGCTTGATGATCTGCTCCAGGGCCGGAATGGCGCTCTCGCCGCCGTCGAGGCCGAAGCGCTTGGTGCCGGGGAAGCGCTTGTGCAGGAAGCGTTCGAAGCCTTCGGCCTCGATCAGCTTCTTCAGCATGGCGATCTTGCCTTCCTTGGTGAAGACGATCTCCTTGTCGCGGCCCTCGATGCGCTCCTGCAGCCAGGCCTTCTCCTTGGGGTCGGAGATGTGCATGTACTGCACGCCGACGTTGCCGCAGTAGGTGCGCCGCACGATCTCCATGATCTCGCGCAGGGTGGCCGTCTCCAGCCCCAGCACGTAGTCGAGGAAAATCGGCCGGTCGTAGTCGCTCTCCGAGAAGCCGTAGGTCGCCGGATCGAGCTCGGACGCATCGCCGGGCGTGGTGGCGATGCCCAGCGGGTCGAGGTTGGCCTTCAGGTGCCCGCGCATCCGGTAGGCGCGGATCATCATGATGGCCCGAAGGCTGTCGAGCGTGGCCGCGCGGATGTCGGCCACCGACGTCTCGGGCGCGCGCTCGGCGATCTTTTTTTCGACCTTGGCCTCGACCGCGGGCCACAGGCCGTCGATGGCCGAGAGCCAGTCGGGACGCGGGCCGGGCGTGGCCGTCGGGGTCCAGGAGGGCTTGGGCTCGGCCGCGCCGTCGTGCAGCGAGGCGAAGAAGGCGCGCCAGGAGGGCTCCACCGAATCCGGCGCGGCCTGCCACCTCGCGTAGAGGTCCTCCACGAAGGCCGCGTTGCCCCCGTAGAGGAAGGAGGTCTCCGCGAGCACCTCGTTGATCAGTCCAGCGTCGTCCGCCATTTCGCTTCGCTTTCCATACGGACCGCGGAGCCTTCTAAGGAGCCGAGCGCGGACCGCTCTTACGCTTCAATTTGTACTCAGGCGCCCTTGAGCACCTCGACCAGGGTCTCCCCCAGCGCCGCCGGCGAGGGCGACACGCGGATCCCCGCCGCCTCCATCGCCGCGATCTTGCTGTCCGCCCCGCCCTTGCCGCCGGAGATGATAGCCCCCGCATGACCCATGCGGCGGCCCGGAGGCGCGGTGCGGCCGGCGATGAACCCGACCATCGGCTTTTTTACGGCGGAATTCTTGATGAATTCGGCAGCATCCTCCTCGGCCGAGCCGCCGATCTCGCCGATCATGATGATCGACTCGGTCTCCGGGTCGTCGAGGAACATCTGCAACACGTCGATGAACTCGGTGCCTTTCACGGGGTCGCCGCCGATGCCGACCGCCGTCGATTGGCCAAGTCCTACCTGAGTCGTCTGGAACACCGCCTCGTAGGTAAGCGTGCCCGACCGCGAAACAACGCCGACTGACCCCTTCTTGAAGATGTTGCCCGGCATGATGCCGATCTTGCAGGCATCGGGGGTCAGCACGCCGGGGCAGTTCGGCCCGATCAGCCGCGACTTGGAGCCGGAAAGCGCGCGCTTGACCTGGATCATGTCGGCCACCGGGATGCCCTCGGTGATGCAGATGATCAGCGGGACCTCGGCGTCGATGGCCTCGAGGATCGAGTCGGCCGCGAACGGCGGCGGCACATAGATCACGCTGGCGTCCGCGCCGGTCTCCTTCACCGCCTCGCCGACCGTGTCGAACACCGGCAGGCCGATGTGCGTCTGGCCGCCTTTGCCGGGGGTGACGCCGCCGACCATCTTGGTGCCGTAGGCGATGGCCTGTTCGGAGTGGAAGGTGCCCTGGCTGCCGGTGATGCCCTGGCAGATGACGCGGGTGTTCTTGTCGATGAGGATGGACATGGGCCTTCGTCGATCAGCTGGGCAGATAGGGGTTCACGGCGCGGACAGAGCCATAGGTCTGCCCGTGCGCCAGGTCTTCGGTGAAAAGCGTCCTGGCGCCCAGGCGGTGCGCCGCGGCCAGGATCGCGCCGTCCCAATAGGTGATGCGGAAGCGCTCGGACAGCTCGACGCCCGACTTCACCATCTCCGCATCGACGGGGACGCAGGGATAGGCCTCGAACTCCTCGATGTATTCCAGCGCTTCGACCGGGCTCAGCGGCCGGGCGCCCTTGCGGGTCGAGGCCCAGTAGAATTCCTGCAGCACCTGCGCCGACAGCCCGAAGGTCTCCTCGGCGATCACCCGCCGCGAGCGGGCGCGCTTGTCGGCTTCCCCGGGGGTGCGCGAGACCGCATAGACGAGGATGTTGGTGTCCAGCATCAGGTCAGCGACTGCGGTCATAGAGGTCTTCGCGCGTCCAGTTGACCGGGCCGAGGTCGGCCTGCGAGGCGTCGATCATCTCCAGCAGCCGTCGGCGCGCGCCGGCCACCCGGTCGGATTCCTCGGCGATGTGGGTCAGGTGATCGCGGACGATCGCGTTGACCGTCGTGTCGCGCGCGGCGGCGTAGCGTCGGACACGGGCGAGCACGGAATCGTCGATGGCGAGGGTGATGTTCTTCATGACGGCCTCCACAGTCACACAGGATATGTGTGACTGTGTGGTTTTCAACCCGCTCCCCGCACGGCCTTGACGATCTTCTCGGCCCCGTCGGCCAGGTCGTTGGCGGCGATCACGTTGAGGCCGCTTTCGTTGATGATCTGCTTGCCGAGCTCGGCGTTGGTGCCTTCCAGGCGCACCACCAGGGGCACGTTGAGGCCCACCTGCTTGACCGCATTGACCACCCCGTTCGCCAGGATGTCGCAGCGGGCGATGCCGCCGAAGATGTTGACCAGGATGCCCTTCACGTTCGGGTCGGCGATGATGATCTTGAAGGCCGCCGTCACCTTGGCCTCGTCCGCGCCGCCGCCGACGTCCAGGAAGTTGGCGGGCTCGGCGCCGTAGAGCTTGATGATGTCCATGGTCGCCATGGCCAGGCCCGCGCCGTTGACCATGCAGCCGATCTCGCCGTCGAGGGCGATGTAGGAGAGGTCGAACTTGGCCGCCTCGATCTCCTTCTCGTCCTCCTCGGTCTCGTCGCGCAGCTCGCGGATGTCCGGGTGGCGATAGAGGGCGTTGCTATCGAACGAGACCTTGGCGTCCAGCACCCGCAGCTGGTCGTCGCCCGTGACGATCAGCGGGTTGATCTCCAGAAGGCTCATGTCCTTGCCGAGGAAGGCCGCGTAGAGCTGCGAGAGCAGCGCCCGCGCCTGCTTGGCGAGGTCGCCCTTCAGTCCCAGCGCCGTCGCCAGCTTCAGCCCGTGGTGCGGCCAGACGCCCGTCGCCGGGTCGATGTCGAAGGTGGTGATCTTCTCGGGCGTGTCATGGGCCACGTCCTCGATGTTCATGCCGCCCTCGGTGGAGGCGACAACCGAGACGCGGGACGTCTCGCGGTCGACCAGCAGCGAGAGGTAGAACTCCTTGGCGATATTGGCGCCTTCCTCGATGTAGAGGCGGTTCACCTGCTTGCCCTTGGCGCCGGTCTGGTGGGTCACGAGCACCCGGCCCAGCATCTCGGCGGCGTTGGCCTTCACCTCGTCCACCGACTTCACGACCCGCACGCCGCCCTTGGCGTCGGGGCCGAGGCCCTCGAAGCGGCCCTTGCCGCGCCCGCCGGCGTGGATCTGGGACTTCACCACGAAGACCGGACCGCCGAGTTTTTCAGCGGCCTGAACCGCTTCCTCAACCGTGAAAGCCGGAAAACCGCGTGGAACCGTAACGCCGTACTCCGCCAGTACGGCCTTGGCCTGGTGCTCGTGGATATTCATGGACGCCTGGGCTTTTGGATTTCGCCCGCAGGCGAAGGGGTGGGCGGCTTATACCCCGCCAGATCGATCCCGCAACCGCACCCAGCGTCAGGTTTGCAGGGTCACGCGAAGAACACCTGCCACATCAGCCGCCCCGGCAGAAACGACAGCGAGCCGGCGACCAGCAGGCCGCCGATGAAGACGCCGGTCATGGCCCGCCGGTGGGCGTTCACCCTGTGGCGGCGCGCGGAATAGACGCCCAACGGCACGCTGATCAGCGTCGCCAGACTGAAGAGATGGATGAAGCTGAAGCTGCCCGGCGAGACCTCCATGATGAAGAGGCTGGAGACCGCGCCGACCAGCATGAAGATCGCCCAGGCCCAGCCCAGCACCCGGTGCGCCCGCCGACCCTTGGGGCCGAACAGCAGGTAGAGCCCCACCGCCAGGGCGGCCAGCACCACCGCCACGTGGATCTGGATGGCGAGCGAGGCCTCCAGGAGGGGCGCAAGGTCCGGCGCGTGCGGCGTCCAGTCCCGCTCCAAGAGGCCGGAGCGGGCCGCGAAGGGCGCCACGCCGATCACGCCAGCGGCGATCGCCAGGCTGAGGGAAACGAGGCGGACGCGCCCCGTCGGGGCCGGCTTGGTGGAATCGAGGCTATGGGACATCTTCAGGGCTCCTCTCGCCGGGCGGCGCACCGCCGGCGGGAAGGACTTGCGGCCACCGCCGGAGGGATTGAAGCGGCCTTTGCGTGACTCGGCGCCCCAGCTTCGCGAACCGCCGCCCGGCGCCGCTCACGCTTCGTGGACGGCGGCGCTCTGGCGGCGTCCGGCTTCCCGCGCCGCGGCGCTGGGAGTGGGAATCGGCCTGATCCTCGGGGTCTCCGGCGCCTTCGGCTCCGACCTCGCCCCGCCTGGTCCCCGGATCGCCGCCTTCGTGGCGACGGGGATCGCGCTCTCCTTCACCGGCTACGGCCTCGACCGGGCCCTGCGCCTCAGCCACTGGTTCGCCGGCCGGCGGCCCGCCCGGACGGCCACGGTGGGCGCGGCCATGACCCTCCTGACCACCCTGGCCTCCTTCCTGGTCGTACGGGCCGCGACGCGCGGCCGCGTCGGGCTCGACGACCTGCCGGGGTTTCTGCTGATCTCGCTGGTGATGTCGGCGGTCTTCACCGCGCTCGCCTTCGCCCTCTTCCGCGAGCCCGCGGCCGCGGCCGCCGAGGCGCCGGGGACGGTGCGGTTCCTCGAGCGGCTGCCGCCGAAGCTGCGCGGCGCCGAGCTCTGGGCGGTGGAGGCCGAGGACCACTACCTGCGCCTGCACACCTCCAAGGGCCAGGACCTGATCCTGCTGCGGCTGGCCGACGCGGTGGCCGAACTGGAGGGCCTGGAGGGCGCCCAGGTGCACCGCTCCTGGTGGGTGGCCCGCGAGGCGGTGACCGACATCAGGCGCGGCGACGGCCGCGCCACCCTGACGCTGAAGGACGGCGCCCAGGTCCCGGTCAGCCGGACCTATGCGGCGGTCCTGCGCCAGCGGGGCTGGGGCTAGAGCGCGTCAGGCGGAAGTGGAAGCCGGTTCCGCCGGCTGACGCGCTCCAAACTTTGGACTCTAGCCGGCCCGCCGCGCCCGCCAGGCCTCCCGCGACTGGCCCCAGGCGTCCACCGGCATGTGCTCGAAGGGCGCCGGCATCCGGGTGGGGCCGAGGTTCCTGGAGCCCAGCCGCTGGGCCACCCGCTGCGAGGCTGTATTCTCCGGGTCGATGCAGTGGATCACCTCGGTCCAGCCCAGGTGGTCGAAGGCCCAGTCGATGGCGGCGGTCGCGCCCTCGGTGGCGTACCCCTTGCCCCAGGCCTCGCGCACGACGCCCCAGCCGACCTCCGTGCCCGGCCAGCCCTCGGGAACCCAGGGGCCGAGACGCCCGATCCAGCGCCCGGACGACTTCTCCACGACGCTGAACATGGCGAAGCCGAACATCGCCCAGGCCCCCGCCATGGAGCAGAAGCCGCGCCAGGACGCGGCCCGCACCAGCGGCCCGCCGATGAAGCGCGAGGCCTCCTCGTCGGCCATGAACTCGGCCCAGGGGTCGAAGTCCTCCGGCGCCGGCGGGCGCAGGATCAGGCGTTCGGTCTCAAGCGTGGGTCCCAGCATGGCCGCCTCTTAGCGCGGCGAAGCGCGACCGTGAACGGGCCTAGTTCGCCCGGCGGTAACGCAGGACCTCCTCGCGCCTTGCGCCCTTTTCGCTGAGCTGCAGGCGCAGGACGAGAGCCTCTCCCTCGCGGGTGAAGGCGGCGGGGCCGAAGGTGATCCGCCCCGGCGCGGCCGAGACCAGGGCGAAGTCGACCGTCTGCTCCTGCGCTTCCCACCCCCGGAAATCCGGGTGAAAGTGCTTCAGCCGCATGCGCAGCGAGCCCTCGTGCTCCTCGATGATCAGGCTCTGGTGGAACATCGGCTCGCCCGACGCCGAGACGGCGCTGAAGTGGCCGACCATCCGCCCGGCCAGCGGCGCGGACCAGCCCTCCTGCACCTTGCCGCCGAACCCCTCGCCTTCCCAGAGGCCGACCAGCAGGGCCGCGTCGGCGATGGTCGCCTTGGGCGCCTGGGCCTGCGCGGCGAGGCCGAGGCCCCAGATCAGGATTGATAGAACGAATGTCCGCATGTCGCGCGCCTCCCCTTGCTGCCGATGAGACGCGCGAGGCGCGCGGAAGTCGACAGCTCAGCTTCAGATCACAGGTGAAGAGGGGGGTGTCATCCCGGACGGCCCGCAGGGACGATCCGGGACCCAGGGGAGCCGAGCGCCGTGCGCGCCGCCCTGGGTCCCGGCTCTCCGCTTCGCTGCGGCCGGGATGACACTGGATTGGGAGGCGGCCTTGGGGAATTTACGCCGTGATGTCGGCGATCCTGGCGCCCAGCGCCCGCACCACCTCGGCCGGCGACAGCTCCACCTGCAGGCCGCGCTGGCCGCCGTTGATGAAGACCTGGGGGTGGTCCAGCGCCTCGCGCGCCAGCGCTGTCGGGACGGCGCGCTTCTGGCCGAAGGGGCTGACGCCGCCGACCCGGTAGCCGGTGACCCGCTCGGCGTCGGCCGGCTTCATCATCTCCGCCGACTTGCCGCCGAAGGCCGCCGCCAGCTTCTTCATCGCGACCTCGCGGTCCGACGGCAGGACGACGCAGACGGGTCTGCCGTCCACCTGCGCCATCAGGGTCTTGAGCACCCGGCCCGGCTCGGCGCCCAGCGCCTGCGCCGCCGCCAGGCCGATGCGGTCGGCGGACGGGTCGTAGTCGTAGGTCGCCACGCGGTAGGCGACGCCGGCGCGGTCGAGCGCCTTCGTCGCCGGCGTGGTCCGCGCCACTAGGCGAGCATGTCCTTGACGGTGTCGCGCTCGCCGACCAGCTCCTCGTTGGTGATCGCGATCTTCGACTTGGCGAAGTCGTCCATCTCGTAGCTGGTGATCACCTCGTAGCCGCCCTCGGTCGAGCGCACCGGCATGCCGGCCCACACGCCCTCGGCGAAGCCGTAACGGCCCTCCGAATTGACCGCCACCGAGTGGATCTTGCCGGGGGTGACCAGGTCGCGCACGTGGTCGACCAGGGCGTTGGCCGCCGAGGCCGCCGAGCTCTGGCCGCGGGCCTCGATGATCGCCGCGCCCCGCTTGCCGACGGTGGGCAGGTAGTCGTTCTTCAGCCAGGCCTCGTCGCCGATCACCTCGGCGGCCGGCTTGCCGCCGATCTTCGCGTGCGTGAAGTCGGCGAACATGGTCGGCGAATGGTTGCCGTAGATGAAGAGCTCGCTGACCTCGCCGATGTCCACGCCGGCCTTCTTGGCGAGCTGCGCGCGGCCGCGGTTCTCGTCGAGCCGCACCATGGCGGTGAAGCGGTCGGCGGGCAGGCGCCTGGCCTGCGAGGCGGCGATCATCACATTGGTGTTGCAGGGGTTGCCGACCACCGCCACGCGGGCGTCGTCGGCGGCCACGCGGTCGATGGACTGGCCCTGGGCGATGAAGATCTTGCCGTTGTCCTTCAGAAGGTCGGCGCGCTCCATGCCCGGCCCGCGCGGCTTGGAGCCGACCAGGAGGCACCAGTTCGCGTCCTTGAAGGCGACGTCCGCCTCGCCGGTCAGCACCATGTCCTGCAGCAGCGGAAAGGCGCAGTCATCCAGCTCCATGGCCACGCCCTTCAGCGCCTTCTGCGGACCCTCCACCGGGATCTCCAGCAGCTGCAGGATGACCGGCTGGTCCTTGCCGAACATCTCGCCGGAGGCGATCCGGAAGAGCAGCGCATAGCCGATGTTGCCGGCGGCGCCGGTGACCGCGACGCGGAGGGGCTTCTTCGACATGGGCGGCTCCTTGAAGGCTCGTGTGGGGAGGCGCGCCGCGAGGACGCGTTCGGCGCGGTCCCTAACGCACGGGAGGCGGCGCCGCAACGGCGCCCCGCTGGCGAGGCGGCGGCGGGCGTGCTTCACCTGGCGCCATGTTCGAGATCGACCCGGCCTTCCTCGCCACCTCCGAGCCGCTGACCGACCTTCCGCTCTGCCATGTGCGCCTGCAGGCCGACGCCCGCTGGCCGTGGCTGGTGCTGATCCCGCGCGCGCCGGGCCTGCGCGAGCTGGAAGACCTCGCCCCCGAACAGCGCGCGGCCCTGATGGAGGAGATCGTGCGGGCCGGAGCGGCGGTCCGGGCGCTGGGTGAAACGCTGGGGCGCCCGGTGGAGAAGCTCAACGTCGGCGCGCTCGGCAATGTGACGCCGCAGCTGCACGTCCACGTGGTCGGCCGGCGCGCCGGCGATGCGGCCTGGCCGGGGCCGGTCTGGGGCGTCGGGCAGGCGGCGGCCTATCCGGCGGACCAATGGGCCTTGGGCCTGGCGGCGGCGCGACGAGCGCTCGGCTAGTTCCCCCGCCGCATCGTCACGGCGCTCTCGCCGGCGGGCTCGGCGAGGCGTCCGCCCCAGCTGCCGTCGATGCTGCGGTTCAGGGTCACGGTGGTGAAGCCGCCACGCGAGGCGGCGAAGCTCATGGTCAGCTGGCCGCCGATCCGGTGGATGGTCCCGACCAGGCCGGAGCTCAGCGGCGTCGGTGTGCGCCTCAGGTCGCGCCAGACGCCTTCGATGAGGCCGTCGGAGGCGCCCTTGTCGACCAGCTGGAAGGCGAACAGGCGCCGGCCTGAGGCGTCGGTCAGCACCCAGCTGCCGTCCAGCGCCCCGAGCAGCCCCTGCGCTGAGGCGAAGCTGGAACGCAGGCGCTCGTCATACCCTTCGTAGGTGTAGCTCTCCGAAGCGCTCGGCCGGTAAGGCGCCGGCGCGCGGGGCGGAACGATCTGCGGCGTATAGGGCGTCGGGCCGGCCGGCAGGGAATCCTCCGCCTCCTCGGCGTCCGGGGCGGGGGGCGGGCTGGGGACCACCGGAGCCGGGGGCGGCTGCGGCGGTGGAGGCGACGGACCGACCTGCGGCGCAGGCGGCGCAGCGCGCTCGGCCTCGGCCGGCGATGGCTCGGTCTGCGGCGAGATCTCGGAGACCGGCGGCGGGGTGGCGGACGGGGCGGGCCGCACCGCCTCGCGCAGGGCCTCGCCGATCGGGTCGACCTCCTGCTCCTGGGCGAGCGCGGGGGCGGCGCAGAGCGCCGCCGCCAGGAAGGCCGCGCGGGCGAGCCTCAAAGCGCCGCCTCGGCGATGGCCTCGGCGACGTCCAGCACCTCCAGGGCCTGGGCCAGGTGCAGCCGCTCGACCATC
>DASPLZ010000003.1:0-2373 GCA_035627295.1 Phenylobacterium sp.
CACTTGGTCCTCGGCGTGATCGCCGCTTCCAGCGCCGCGGCGGTCAGCTTGAAGCCCGAGGCGGCCGTGGTCTCGACACACACCGGCGTGCCGCCGGCCAGCACCACCATGTCCGGGTAGGACACCCAGTAGGGGGCCGGCACGATCACCTCGTCGCCCGGGTTCAGGGTCGCGACCAGGGCGTTGTAGATCACCGGCTTGCCGCCGGGCGCCACGTGGATCTGGCCGGTCTTGTAGGAAAGGCCGTTCTCGCGGGCGAACTTCGCCACGATGGCTTCCTTCAGCTCGGGCATGCCGTCGGGATCGGTGTACTTGGTCTTGCCGTCGCGGATGGCCTTGATGGCCGCTTCCTTGATGTTGTCGGGCGTGTCGAAGTCTGGCTCGCCGGCCGAGAGCGCGATCACGTCGCGGCCGTTCGCTTTCAGCGCGCGGGCCTTGGCGCTGATGGCGATGGTGGCGGACGGCGCGATGCGGCGCAGGGCGTCGGACTCGAGCGACATGGCTCTGACAAGCTCCTGATCTGGAGGCGGGAGGACGGGCGGTCCCTTAGACCAAGCCGGGCTTACGCGAAACGGTGCTCTGCCTCGGAACGGCCATGAGGCCGGCGTGTTGCTCTGGCGGACACACCGAAAGACCTGCCATGCTTCGCCCGCTCGCCATGCTTCTCGTCGCCGCAACGCTCTCGGCCTGCGGAGATCGCGACGGCGCGCCGCCACCCTCGGCGGCCAACCTGGCCGCGCCTAACCCGAAGACCATCGAGCCACCGGCGAACGCGGCGGGCCAGCCGGTCGCCGCCGACACCACGACGCCGGCGGGCGAACTGCCCTCCGCCGCCAGCCCGACGCGATACGTCGGCCAGTGGGCGGCGGCCTCGCTGGGCTGCGCCGATCCCGCCTGGCGCTTCGAGGCCGACCGGCTGGGCACCAAGGGCGAGGTCTCCTGCGCCTTCATGCAGGTGACGCCGGCGCCCGGCGGCTACGACATCGCCGCGCGTTGCCTGGCCGAGGGAGAGGAGCGGGCCTCGACCCTGCGGCTGCGCTTCGCGGAGTCGGCCAAGGCGATGCTGGTCTCCGGCGGGCCATTCTCCGGCGAGATCGGCTTGACCTACTGCGGGCCGCCGCCCGCCGGCTAGCTTGACCCCCGCCGCCGCATCGGCGACTCCCGCTGACGATGCGCCGGCTCCTCGCCTTCCTGACCAATATGGACGCCAGGGCTTGGCGCACGCTCGCCGTGTCGTTCGTGCTGTTCGGCGGCGTGGGGGTCGTCTTCCTGTTCGGGGCCTCGGTGCTGGGCTTCGACGGCGAGGCGACGGTCGAGGAGTGGCTGGGCCTCGCCGCCCACGGTCCCTGGGCCCTGCCAGTGGCGGTGGCGGCCTTTGCGATCCTGGCCTTCATCGGGGTGCCGCAGTTCGTGCTGATCGCCGCGGCGGTGGTGGCCTTCGGGCCGTGGGCGGGACTCGCCTACAGCTGGATCGGCACCATGGTCTCGGCCGGGATCGGCTTCTGGCTCGGCCGCGTCGCCGGGGCGAAGACGCTGGAGCGCTTCTCCGGCGAGGGCGTGCGCCAGTTCATGGACCTGGTCGGCCGCAACGGCTTCCTGGCCAGCCTGATCGTACGGCTGGTGCCCTCGGCGCCGTTCATCGTGGTCAACATGGCCGCGGGCGTGACGCCGATGCGGGTGCGCGACTTCCTGGGCGGCACGGCGATTGGCATCATCCCGAAGATCGCGCTGACGGCCTTCGCCGGCGCGGCCATCGTGCAGACGATGAAGGAGGGCGTGGGCGGGCAGGCGCTGCTGCTGGCCGCCATCGCCGTCGGCTGGGTTGCGGTGGGCGTGGCGGCGCGGGCCTGGCTGAAGAAGCGCCAGCGCGGCGAGTGACCTTTTCGCGACAGGTTCATGCCCGTTCGCGGCTTTCTTGCCGCATCCCGCGCAAGACTGTTGCGGCGCATTGCGCGTTTGGGTAGATCACATCCCCATGACGATCCGGGCGAACCTTCTCCTTCTGCGGGGCCTTATGGGCCCCTGGACGCCTCGTTAGGCCGCGCGCCGTCGCGGCCGGGCGTTCAGGGGAGATGCTTCCCGCCCGATCCTGACCCCGCGACGAGACTAGACCTCAAATGACCCAAGCTTCCGACGCCGCCCCTTCGGCCGATCGCGTCATCGTATTCGACACCACCATGCGCGACGGCGAGCAGTCGCCCGGCGCCTCGATGAGCCACGACGAGAAGATCGAGCTGGCCAAGATCCTCGAGGAGATGCGCGTCGACGTGATCGAGGCCGGCTTCCCCATCGCCTCGAACGGCGACTTCGAGGCTGTCCGGGAAGTCGCCAAGGTCGTCAAGGAGGCGAGCGTCGCGGGTCTCGCCCGCGCCA
>DASPLZ010000004.1:0-3150 GCA_035627295.1 Phenylobacterium sp.
GTAGGCGAACGAGACCAGCGCATCGAACTGGCCCTGCGTCACGTCGACCTTCAGCAGCCGGCGCACGGCGCGCTCGAAGCGGGCGATATCCTGCTCGAACCACTTCTCGGCCTGGGCCAGGGTGATCTTGCGGCCCAGCACCACGTCGGCGCCGGTGTGGCCGTAGCCGGCGGTCAGCGCGCCCAGGATCGTGTCGCCCGGCCGCAGGGTGTGGCGAGGGCGGAAGTCGTCGTAGGGGATCAGGACGCACTTCTCGTGGCCCTTAATGAAGGCCCGGCAGGCCTCCGAGGCCCGCATCCCCGTCGAGGCCGGATTGGTCTCGCGCCTGCCGACTTTCGCGGCGGAGTCCCACGGGCCCCAGTCCGTCCGCCCGCCCCGGGCGATCAGGTCGTCGACCTCCAGGATGCGGTGCGGCCCGGCCCGGTCGCCCTTCACCTGCACGGGCGGGCCGAAGGTGTCGCCCACCGTCCAGAAGGCGCCGCCGATCCGCACCAGGCCGATCATGTGGTCGACCAGGTCCGTGCCCTTCGACGAAACCATCGCCCGGAAGAGCTGGTCGCGCGGCGCGCCTTTCAGCGCCAGCACGTGCAGGGCGGTCTGGGCCCAGCCGTCGCAGTCGTCCTTGAACGGCTTGCCGGCCATCACCGCCTTGGCGTGGCTGCGCCAGCTGTCCTTCTTCGGATCGTCGGGCACATAGGTGGCGAGGCCGCGCACGGTGGCGTCGACCTGGCGAACCAGGTCCAGGGTCAGTTTCGTCATGGCTGATACCAGGGCAGGTCGGGCTGCGCCGCGCAGGCCTCTTGGTCCTGGCGGTACTTGAACTCCCGACAGTGAGCGGGGATGGGCGCCGAGGCGCCGTTCTCGGTCGGCGCATGGCGCACGCGGTCGCAGGCCGCGAGCGCCAGCAGCGCCGCGGCGGTGATCAGGATTCGCATGGGGTCTCCGGTCGGCCGCCGCCGGCGGCGGCGAAGGACGGTCAGGGCTGGCGCGAAGGGCGCGGCTTGGGCGCCGGACGGGGTGTGCGGCGGATCGACGACTTCAGGTCGGTCAGCTGTTCCTTCACATGGTCGTGCTGCATGGTGAAACCGTCGCGCAGGTGGCCGATCTCCTGGGCGAAGCGCTGCGTCAGGTTCTCCATCGACTGGGCGGACCGGGCGGCCAGGTCCTCCACCGCCCGCGCCAGGCTCTTCACGTCGCCGGCCTCGGCCTCGGCCCGCACGATGCGGGTCTCCAGCTTGGCCTGCTCCTCCTTGAAGCGGGCCTCCTGCTTCTCCTGGTCGTCGCGCAGGTCATGCACCTTCTGGCGCAGGACGCCGTAGGCGATGAGCGCGGGCGCGACGCCCAGCAGGGCCGCGACAAGGCCGATCCAGTCCCCTGGAGACATGCGAGGGGTCCAATCCTGACTGAGTGGAGGGTGACCCGAACCGCCCCGCCGGCGCGCTCGGGTGTGGAAAACTGAAGCCGCGCCGCTAGCCGAGACGGCGGCGACGCATAACATTGATCCGAAACGCGAACCCTGGAGGCCCCATGGCCCTGCCCGACCACGTCCAGACCTACATCGACGCCCTGCGCACCGAGGTGCGAAACGCCAGCCCCTCGGTCGAAGGAACCTTCCGCCACAACAAGGTCGCGGACGTCCAGAACGCCGTCGGCATGCTGGAGGACACGCCGGCGGTGCGCGCAGCGGTCGCGGACATCAACCGCGCCATGGCCGCCTTCCAGAGCCGGCTCGACGGCATGATGTTCGCCATGCCAGGCCAGCTGGATGGCGACCGCGCCACCGCCTACGCGGCCATCGACGCCTTCGCAGCGGCGCTGGAAGGCGCGCCGCCCAGCCAGACCGCGCGTCTGCTGGGCATTGCGTGAGCTTCGACTTCTGCGAGGTCCGCGAGGTCGACTTGGACTGGGTCGAGGATCGTATCGCCTCAGGCGCCCTGCCTGGGGTCGTGATCAGCAGCATGGGCTACAAGCGCCGCGACGGCGAGGCCGTGCGTATCGTGCGTACGCCCCGCGCCATCACCGACCGCCTGCTCATGCACGCCAACGGGTCGGCCCTGCTGGTCCCGAAGCCTAGGCCTCGTCCAGCTCGATGACCCGCTCGCAGTGGTCGCGATCGATCTTGTCGAGCAGCCAGCAGAGCACGCAGCCCCACCGTTTCCCGCGGCGCGCGGCCTTGGCTGCCCGGCTGGAGATGGTCTCGTCCGGCAGGCCGAGGAGAAGGGCGTTGGCGAGCTGGTCAAGAGCGACCAGCAGGCGCATCGGCCAGCCTTTCAGGCGGCCCTTCGATCCGACTTTGGTCATCCCGGCCAGCCCGACCTGATGTCGATCGCGTCCAGCGCCGCATGGGTGGACGCCGCGGCGAGGGCTTCGCAGAGCGTCCGCGAATGCGCGAAGCACGCCTGGATGTGGGCGCCCACGGCCACCGCAATGGCCTTGATCGTCGCCTCGTCCAGGGTCACGAACACGCCGGGCACGGCTTCCCAGTCGATGCTTTCCAGCGCGGGGTTGAGGTCGAACAGCGCCACCGCCCCGGCCAGCTTGGCCTGGCTCTTTTCGTCGGTGCGGATCGGCGTCTCGCCCACCAGCACGCCGCTGGTTTCAGCCAGCCAGCGGCGCGCGCGCACCTCGTCGGAGAGCGCGGCTCGCTGCTCCACCAAGGTGGTGAACGGTTTGAAGGTCAGGCTCTCGTGGAACCTGCCCGCGGGATCGTAATCGAGGACTTCGACGATCAGGTCGTCGTCCGTGCGGACCCAGGTCACCATGTCAGCCCCCTACCTCTACAAGCACACGCCCCGGCCCGCCGGTCCCCGAGGTGCCGCCTGACCCGGCGATGCCACCGGACCCCGCCCCCGCCTGTGTCGGCGTCGTCGTGTTCGAGACCACGGCGCCGTTAGTGCCGCCAAGGCTTGCGCCGGCGTTGTCGGTGGCGGTTACGCCGCCACTGGTCCCTCCGATGTTCCAGGCGCCGCCACCACCCGCGCCGCCGGCGGTCCCGCACGGGCCGCCACCGCCGCCGGTCTTGTTCTCCACCCCCCCTGTGCCGGAGCCCCCTGAGGCGCTTTGTCCCGAGACAATGCGCCCGCCCTGACCGCCGGTAGCCGACAGGTGCGCGCCGAAGGACGAGGTCCCCCCGGTGTTGCCAAGGGTGTT
>DASPLZ010000005.1:0-2935 GCA_035627295.1 Phenylobacterium sp.
GATCAGCCGGTGCTCATAGGTAAGCTTCTTCGCCTCGAACTCACGTTTGAACTCGCGGTCGAACACCTCCTGGAAGATGTCCTTGAAGCGGCCGTCATAGGCCTTGAGGATCGTGTTCTTGGTCGAGAGATAGAGCGGGTAGTTCCGCTGCAGGGCGTAGTTGAAGCAGGCCTTGGCGAAGTCGCGGATCGAGGGCTCGACGTTGTACATGGCCATGGCCACGCCGGCGGTCTTGAAGTCGTAGACGTCGTGCTCGATGACCTTGCCGTCTTCGCCTTCGAACTTGACGGTCAGCTTGCCGGGGCCCGGCACCTTGAAGTCGGTCGCGCGGTAGACGTCGCCGAAGGCGTGGCGGCCGATGATGATCGGCTGCGTCCAGCCGGGGATCAGCCGCGGCACGTTCCTGCAGATGATCGGCTCGCGGAAGACCACGCCGCCCAGGATGTTGCGGATGGTGCCGTTCGGCGACTTCCACATCTTCTTCAGGCCGAATTCCTCGACCCGCGCCTCGTCCGGGGTGATGGTGGCGCACTTGATGCCGACGCCGTGCTTCTTGATCGCCTCGGCGGCCTCGACCGTCACCTTGTCCTCGGTGGCGTCGCGATACTCGATGCCCAGGTCGTAGTACTCGATCGGCAGGTCGAGGAAGGGGAAGATCAGCTTGTCCTTGATCATCTGCCAGATGATGCGGGTCATCTCGTCGCCATCGATGTCGACGACGGGGTTGGCGACTTTGATCTTGGCCATGGGCGGGTAAGGCTCGCTTCGCGCTGACTGAGGGGGTGCGGGCCGTATAGACGCTAGGCGGCGCGTCAGCCAAGGGCTGGCGGGAAGCTGATGTGCATTGCGTGGTTCGAGACGCGGCCTCGCCGCTCCTCACCATGACCAGGTTTTGCTGAGTTCGTCATCCTGAGGAGGCCGCGCAAGCGGCCGTCCCGAAGGACGCAGAGCCTCGCCGCTTGCCGATCAACGCCGAACGACGCAGATGGGCGCATGGCCCCCGCCGTCATCCTTTCCACGCCCCAGCTCGCCGAGAACATCGGCGCCGTCGCCCGCGTGATGGCCAACTTCGGCCTCGCCGACCTGCGCCTGGTGAACCCGCGCGACGGCTGGCCGCAGGAGCGCGCCTGGGCCTCGGCCTCCGGCGCGAACTGGCCGCTGGACGAGGCCAAGGTCTGCGCCGCCCTGCCCGAAGCCCTGGCCGACCTGCAGGTGATCTTCGCCACCACCGCCCGCCCGCGCGAGCTCACCCTGCCGGTGATCACCCCGCGCGAGGCCGCCGCCGAGCTCGCCCGCGCCGCCGCCCAAGGCCTGAAGACCGGCCTCCTCTTCGGCGGCGAGCGCGCGGGCCTGGAGACCGCCGACATCGCCCTCTGCCAGGCGGTGGTGACCATTCCCATCGACCCGCGCTTCCGCTCGCTGAACCTCGCCCAGGCGGTGGCCATCAACGCCTATGAGTGGCGGTTGACCGTCGAGGCCGCCGCCCCGCCGAACTTCCCGGACGCGGCCCCGCCGGCCGACGGGGCGATGATGCTGGGCCTCTACGAGCACTTCGAGCGCGAGCTCGACGCCTCCGGCTTCTTCCACCCGCCGGAAAAGCGCCCCTCGATGGTCCAGAACCTGCGCGCGGCGCTCGCCAAGGGCCGCTGGACCGAGCAGGAAGTGCGGACGTTCCGCGGCGTGATCACTGCGCTGTCGCGGGGGCGCGGGAAGGTGCTGGAGAAGCTGGCGCGGCGGAAGGCGGAGGGCGGCTAGGCCTGCTCAAGCCGGCCCGAAGAGCCTAAGCTCCGGCGAATGGGCGATCCCGAGAACGTGTTGCATCGCGCCACCGACGGGCGCGTCGGCGGCGTGCGGCTGGAAGAAGCGCACCTTCCAGCTGCAGTGCTCTGCGCCCTGCTCGTCGCCGCGTTCGTGGCGCAGATCGCCCTGACCTTCATCGGCGAAGGGCCGGAACGCTGGGCGTTGTCGTGGCCGCAGTTGCGGGCGAGGCGGTATGAAACCCTCTTCACCCACATGTTCGCCCACGGCGGCCTGTTGCACCTGGCGGGAAACCTCTCGGCGCTATTGGCGCTGGCGCCGCCGGTGGCGCTGAGACTGGGAACGACACTGGCCGGCTACGGCCGCTTCTTCATCCTCTACCTGGCCAGCGGCTTGGCGGGCGGGATCGCCTACCTGGCGCTGCGGCCTGCGGAAGAGATCGGCATGGTGGGCGCCTCAGGCGCCATTTGCGGACTTTGGGGCGCATTCGCGCGTACGGCGGGGCGGGGCGAGGCCGCCGTCGCAGCGGTGTTTTCCGCACAGGTCCTGCGACAGACCGTGGCGTTTGCGGTGAGCAACCTGGTCCTCATCGCGCTCTCGCTGGCGATCACCGGGGGTCTCACCGGACATCCCGCCGTCCGCATCGCCTGGGAGGGGCACCTGGGCGGCTATATGTGCGGACTGGCGATGGTCGGGCTTCTGGCGAGGAAGATAGAGACTAAAACACTTGTTTGAAACGATCGTTCGTGGGACCGTGCAGACATGGACGTCGCCGCGCCCGCCGGCTTTGAGCCGCACTTCCGCAAGAGCCCGCTTACCGACCCCTGGGAGCCGCTCTACAGCCGCCGCACGCCCGACGCGGTCGAACTCGGCCTCCTCGCCTCGACCGCCCACACCAACAGCCGCGGCTTCGTGCACGGCGGCCTGATCAGCGCCCTCGCCGACAACGCCATGGGCCTCTCCTGCAGCCAGGCGACCGGCCGGCCGGCCAATCTGGTGACCGTCACCCTCGCCCTCGACTTCCTGGGCCCGGCCCGCCTCGGCCAGTGGCTGGCCATCGCCCCGCGGGTCCTGAAGGTCGGCCGCGCCCTCGCCTTCGCCGACGCCCTGGTCACCGCCGACGGCAAGACCTGCGCCAGAGCCAGCGCCACCTTCTCCATCGCGCCCTGACCGGCGC
>DASPLZ010000006.1:0-2387 GCA_035627295.1 Phenylobacterium sp.
GCGGCGCGGCGGCGAGGCCGCGAGCGACCTCGACCAGCATGGCGGCGCCGACGGCATTGTCGAGCGCGCCGTTATAGATGGAGTCGCCGCGCTCGGCCTCGCCGATGCCGACATGGTCGTAATGGGCGGTGACGACCACGACCTCGTCCTTCAGCGCCGGGTCGCTCCCAGGCAGCAGCCCGGCGACGTTGGCGGTGACGAGGCCGTCGTCGTGGACGGAGCGGCGGGCGAGGCCGATCCGGGCCCTGAGCGCGAATCCGGCCGGCGACCGCCGCCGCGCCTCCGCGACCAGGGCGGCGTAGCTTTTCGGAGCGCCGGCCAGCAGCGCTTCCGCGGCCGCGCCCCGGACGAAGGCGCGAAGCCGCACGCCGGGCGCGCTGACGCTCGGGCGACCGTCGCTTCCGATCCAGTTGAGGTCGGCGCGGCCGAGCAGCGGCTTGAGGCCGTCGAAGGCGAAGCGCTGCTCCAGAGCGGGGGTCCACAGCACGATCAGGCCGATCGCGCCCCGGGCCTCCGCGGCCAGCCGCTGCCGCTCGGTCGAGCCGTGATGCGCCGCTTCCGCCGCCGGAAGGAAGGCGGGCGGTCCACCGAGCACCACCGCCACCTTGCCGCGGACGTCGAGGCCGCGATAGTCGTCGACCCCCCGGTCCGGAGCGACGATGCCGGAGCCGGCGAAGACGGCCTCCGCCTCGACCCGCTGCTCCGCCTCGAGCGGATCGCCGAACACCGCCACCTCGCCGCCGTTGGCGAAGGCGCGGCCGTCGACCCGGAAGTCGACGCTGCCCGCGACGAGCCGGGTCGAGCGCACCCGGAAGCGCTGCAGATAGCCGCCCTTGTCGCCGGCGGGAGCGAGCCCGATCTCCTCGAAGCGCGCCCGCAGGTAGAGCTGGGCGAGGGCGTCGCCGCGGGTCCCGGCCTCGCGCCCTTCGAGCAGATCGTCGGCGAGGAAGGCCATGTGCGACTTGAGCGCGGCGGCGTCGACCTGGATCGCCGGGCTGCCGCTCGGCACCGGCCTCCCCGGGGCCTCCGCCGCGGGCTCGGCGCCGAGGAGAAGGAGCAGGGCCGCGTGAAGTCGCATGGCCGCACCCTGGCACGGCGCCGCAAGCCGCTGCAATGCTTGCCTTTGGCCGCGACCCCCTCTATAGGCGCGCCTTCTTTCCAGCTTTGGAAGAAGCGAACGGCCCGGCCGAAAGGGCTGCCGTGGCCGTTCTCAAACGTCGCGCGAGCGAGCGCACAAGGAGACGAAAATGCCCAAACTGAAGACCAAGAGCGGCGTCAAGAAGCGCTTCAAGCTCACCGCCACCGGCAAGGTGAAGCATGGAGTCGCCGGCAAGCGCCACCGGCTGATCAGCCACAACGCCAAGTACATCCGCCAGAACCGCGGCACCGAAGTTCTCGCCAAGGCCGATACGGCCCGGGTGAAGCTCTGGGCGCCCTACGGCCTGAACTAGGAGGTATCTGGAAATGGCACGCGTCAAAAGGGGCGTGACGACCAAGGCTCGTCACAAGAGGATCCTCGAGCAGGCGAAGGGCTATTACGGCCGCCGCAAGAACACGATCCGCATCGCCAGGCAGGCCGTCGAGAAGGCCGGCCAGTATGCCTATCGCGACCGCAAGGTGAAGAAGCGCAGCTTCCGGGCCCTGTGGATCCAGCGCATCAACGCCGCCGTCCGCCAGGAAGGCCTGACCTACGGCCAGTTCATGCACGGCCTCAAGCTCGCCGGAGTCGACCTCGACCGCAAGGTCCTCGCCGACATCGCGATGCACGAGGGCGAGGCCTTCAAGGGCATCGTCGCCCAGGCCAGGGGCGCCCTGCCGCAGCAGGGCTGATTCATCTGCAAGTACAAGGAGGCGCGGCGGGTCCAAGCCCGCCGCCCCCTTTTTATTTTGCCGAGGCCCGGAACGCGCCCGGTCGCGCGAGCGATAATGAGAGCCAAGGTAACGGGTTCCCGCGAGCTAAATAATCCGGCGCGTTGTTTACCATATGCTGGTCTGGGCCAACGTCGCAAGCAGCAACAGCATCGCTTGGCGCAACATCAAGGTCGTCAATCCCGGCCAGAAGAAAACCTCGCGATTCATCGTCCGCAACATCCGCCGCGAGACCGAGGCCCTTGACCTCACCTTCGACGCGGCGCCGGCGCTGATGCGGGGCGGCCGGATCGTGCTGCAGCTCGATCCGGCGCTTCAGCGCGCTTTGGCCCAGGAGCCGCTTCCGGACGGGGTCAAGGCGCTGGGGCGGGGCCGCTACGCACTGACCGGCCTGCGCACCGGCATCGAGGGTCTGCGGCTGCCCCCGCGCGGCCAGGGCGTCGCCCAGATCACTCTCGAGAACGTGCCCGCCGGGGCGACCGGGGACGTCATCGTTTCCCAGGCCAGCCGGGCGGGCG
>DASPLZ010000007.1:0-5418 GCA_035627295.1 Phenylobacterium sp.
TCCTCGGAGGAGGAGGACATCCCGGCATACCGGAGCCGCACAGCGGCGCAGGTCCATGCCGGAGGTGGAGGAAGGAAGCGCTGCGCTTATCGGAAAGGGCAGCGCTTCTTTCCGCCATCTCCCGCGCAAGGACCTCCGCAGCTCGCGCTGCTCCGGTGCGCGGGGCCCTCTTCCTCCTCCGAGGAAGACGTCACATCCGCTCGCGCGTCTTGTGGAAGGCGACCTTCGGGTAGCGGTCGGCGACGTAGCCGATCTCCCAGGCTGACTTGCCGAGGAACACCGGCGCATCGTCGATGTCGCGCGCCATCTGGGTCTTGTGCTTGTTCGCGAAGTCCTCGAGGTCGGCCCGGGCGCCGGTCAGCCAGCGGGCCTCGGCGTAGGGGCTGGGCTCGAAGATCACCTCCAGGGCGTATTCGCCCGCCAGCCGGTCGGCCATCACCTCGAACTGCAGCTGGCCGACCGCGCCGACGATGAAGTCTGAGCCGAGCTCGGGACGGAACAGCTGGGTCACGCCCTCTTCCGCCAGGCCCTCCAGCGCCTTCTTCAGGTGCTTGGCCTTCAGGGGGTCCTTCACCCGCACCCGCTGCAGGATCTCCGGCGCGAAGTTCGGCAGGCCGGCGAACCTGAGGGTCCCGCTCTCCGAGAGGCTGTCGCCGACCCTTAAGACCCCGTGGTTGGGGATGCCGATCACGTCGCCGGCGTAGGCCTCCTCGGCCAGCTCGCGGTCGGAGGCGAAGAACATGATCGGCGAGTTCACGGAAAGCTGCCGCCCGGTGTTCTGCACCTTCAGCTTCATGCCCCGCTCGAACTCGCCCGAGGTGAGCCTTAAGAAAGCGATCCGGTCGCGGTGGTTGGGGTCCATGTTGGCCTGCACCTTGAAGACGAAGCCGGTCACCTCGTCGTCGCCGGGGGCCACATGGATGTCCGCGCCCGCCCGGGTGGCCGCCACCGGCTTGGGCGGCGGGGCGTAGGCGCCGAGGCCGCCGAGCAGCTCGTCCACCCCGAAGTGGCGCAGGGCCGAGCCGAAGAACACCGGCGTCATGTGCCCCTCCAGGAACGACTGCACGTCGAAGGGCTTGGAGGCGCCCAAGACCAGCTCGGCGCCCTCCGACACCTCGGCCTGCTCCTCCGGGTCCAGGTAGGTGACGATGGCGTTGGACTTCATCGGCAGGTGCGCCGGGTGCTCCTCGTCCCCGTCGCGGTGGCGGGCGTAGGGGATGAACCGGTCGTGCCGCAGGTCCAGCATCCCCTTGAACCGCCCGCCCGAGCCCGCCGGCCAGTAGAGCGGCGCCGGGTCCAGCGCCAGCTTGGAGCCGATCTCGTCCAGCAGCTCGAAGGGGTCCTGCGCCTCGCGGTCCATCTTGTTGATGAAGGTGACGATGGGGATGTCCCGAAGGCGGCAGACCTCGAACAGCTTGAGGGTCTGAGGCTCGATGCCCTTGGCGGCGTCCAGCACCATCACGGCCGCGTCGGCGGCGGTGAGAGTCCGGTATGTATCCTCGGAGAAGTCCTCGTGCCCCGGCGTATCCAGTAGATTGAACATCAGCCCGGCGTGGTCGAACGTCATCACGCTGGCGGAGACGGAGATGCCGCGTTCGCGTTCGATCTTCATCCAGTCCGAGCGCGTGCGCCGGTTCTCGCCCCGCGCCCGCACCTGCCCGGCCGCGCGGATCGCCCCGCCGGCCAGAAGGAGGTTCTCGGTCAGCGTCGTCTTGCCGGCGTCCGGGTGGGAGATGATCGCGAAGGTGCGCCGGCGCGCGGCCTCGGCGGCGGGAGAGGTGGCCATGGCGCGCGAGGTAGCCCGCGCCGCGGGCGCTGTCACCCGGTTCCAGTTGTCGCGCGAAGGGTTGCGCGCTACCTTGTCCGCATGAACCAGCCCGCGCCCAAGCCGGACAAGTTCGCCCGCTACCGCGCCCGCAAGAAGGCGGCGGGGATGAAGCTCGTCCGCATCTGGGTCCCCGACCCCACGGCGCCGGGCTTCCAGGCGGAGGCGGAGCGCCAGGCGGCGCTGCTGCGCGGCGCCCCCGAGGAACTGGAGGCGGCCGACTTCATCGAGGCGGCGATGGCCGACCTCGACCTTCCCGACGAGCCGTGACGCGCGGCGACGTGGTCACGGTCGCGGCGGGTGGCGACTTCGGCAAGCCGAGGCCCGCGGTCGTGGTGCAGTCGGACGAACTCGGCGAAACCGATACGGTCATCGTCTGCCTGATCAGCTCGACCCTGCGCGATGCGGCCTTCCATCGGCTGGCGGTCGCGCCCGCCGAGGGGTCCGGCCTTCAGCTCCCCTCCCAGATCATGCTGGACAAGGTCATGACGGTGAAGCGGCGCAAGGTGGGGCGGAAGATCGGCGAACTGTCGCCCGACCTGGTTCCAGAGCTGAACAGCCGTCTCGCCTTTGTCCTCGGCCTCGCCGACCCGAGCTAGTGCCCCGGTGAGCGCGGCGGTTCGAAGCTGCGAGCCTCCGGTTCGGGCGCAGGCTCTTCCTCGTCGGCCGGATCGAGCGGCGCGACCAGGCTGGTCCCCTCGCGCACCGAGGCGGTCTGCTGCGGGAAGGGGAAGTGCAGGCCGTTCCTGTCGAAGGTCTGCTTGACCGTCTTCAGCACGTCGTGGCTGGTCGCCAGGTAGTCGTCCGGCGTCGTCCAGGCCCGGAAGCGGATCACCACGGCGCTGTCGGCCAGATTGGCCACCTTGGCCCAGGGCGCCGGCTGCTTGACGATCCGCGGCTCCTCGTCGGCGATCTGCAGCAGCAGGCGGATGGCCAGGTCGATGTCATCCTCGTAGTCGATGCCGATGTCCCACTCGAACCGGCGGTGCGGGGTGGTGGTGTAGTTGATCAGGAGCTCGCCGAAGACCTTGCCGTTCGGCACGAAGATGTCGAGACCGTCCAGCGACCTCAGCCGGGTGGAGAAGAGGTCCATGCTCCGCACCACCCCGACCTGCCCGTTTATCAGCACCTGGTCGCCCGCCCGGTAGGGCCGCAGGATGAGCAGCATCACCCCCGCCGCCACGTTGGAGAGCGCGCCCTGCAGGGCCAGGCCGATGGCCAGCGAGGCCGCCCCCAGGACGGCGATCACCGAGGTCGCCTTGACTCCCAGCTGCTGCAGCACCGCGATCAGGCCGATGGCGATCACCACATAGCGCACCAGGGAGCCGACGAAGGCCTGCAGCGTCTGGTCCGGCCCGTGGTGGCGCGTCGCCCGCCCGATCCCCTTGCGGACCAGCTGCGAGAGCTTGCCGGACAGCCAGATGGTGGCCGCCAGGATGATCCCGGCCAGCACCAGGTTCACCGCCACCGAGCCGCCCACATCGACCAGCGCCGCGAGCATCGCCCGGTCGCCGGAAAACAGCAGCTCGGCGCGCTCGATCAGGTTGGGGTCGGCTTGCATGCAGGGGTCCGGGCTACGCGGCGACGGCGCGCAAGGGCGCGGACCCGGGGCCGCTATGGCGGGTCGGACAGGGAAATCCCCGAACGGCCGGGCCGTTCCCGCCGCCGGGTCAGGCGGCCAGCCGTCGCCAGACGCTGCGGTCGGCCGCCAGGGCGTCGAGCTTGCCCTCCTGCTGGCGGCGATGGAGGTAGGCCATGGTCTCGATCTCGATGTGGGCGAGGCGGACCTCGACCTCTTCCGGCCGGCAGTGCTGGGCCGGCGCGCTGAAGTGGGCGGCGTTGATCTCCGGCGCCTTGGCCATGATCAGGGCCGCCAGCCGCTTGGCCCGCTCGGGCTTGGCGAACTGCAGCAGGGGGTGCTGGGCGTAGAGCTCCTGGCCGAGCCGCTTCACGAACTCGAAGTCGAGCGCCCGGAACCGCTTCAGCATCACCACCGGGGCGAGCTCGGCGCCCCGAACGGTCAAGACCACGTCGTTGAGCAGGAAGAACAAGGCGGCCTCGACTTAGGGCTGGCGCGAACCGCACGAGGCTCGCACGGCGAGGCTTTCGCCGTGGTTCACGAAGGCGGTTAAGAGGCTTCAACCGGTTCGACGAGAAAGTGGCGGCCCTGCCGGTCGTCGATCTCCACCACCCAGAGATCCGGGTCGATCCGCCGGGCGCGCTCGATATAGGCGTCGAGTTCGACCTCGTCGGTGGCGGGGGTCGGCTGCATCCACACCCGCTCGCCGTCGCCGCGGGTGGCCTCGGCGTAGAGCCGGCTCCAGCCCTCGGCCCGGTTGACCAGCTTCACCAGCACCGCCCCGGCCCGCGCGTCGCCCTTGCGCAGGATCATGCCGAACGCCCCGCCCTGCTCGACGCGGCGGAGGAGGGCGTACACCCAGATGTCGGTGGAGAGGATCATCGAGCGCCACAGTATCCCTCCCTCCCCCGCGTGGGGAGGGAGTAACCTGCTCGCAAGACGGGCCGGCTAGAGAACCGTCATGGGGCGTTTCCATATCCTCCTCGGCCTGCTGGCCGCCCTGGCGCCCGGCCTCGCCCACGCCGCCGCCGGCGACCTCTTCTACGAGCGCACCCTGATGCGCGCCGCCGACGCCCGCTGCCGCCTCTTCGCCCCGCCGGTCGCCCAGGCGCTCGCCGCCGCCCAGGCCCAGGCGCGCGGGGCGGCGCTGCGGTCCGGGGTCGAGGGGCGAGTGCTGACCCAGGTCGAGGCCCGCGCCCGGGCCCGGGCGGCCGCCACGCCCTGCGGCTCGCGCGACCTCGCCACCGCCGCCGCCCGCGTCCGCTCGGGCTTCGCCGGGTACGCCAGGCTCACCCGCCAGGACTACCCCGGCGACATCGCCCCCTGGCGCGCCGACCGCACGCCCGCCGCCGAGCCGCGCTGGCGGCTGGCGCAGGAGACGCGGCTGGGCTTCGACCGCCTGCGCTTCGGCCTCCTGGGCGCGGCCGTACCTGGCGAACTCACCGCCCTCGTCCAGTTCGCCGACGGCCGGACGCCTTACGCCGCGCGGCTGGTGATGCGCGATCCGACCCGCGCCGGCGGCGTCTACCTGGCGCGCTACGACGGCAGGCGCCGCCCGCCGCTGGCCGGCCGCCTGCCGCCGCCCTCGGCCGTCCGCACGGTGATGGCCAGCGCCCGCCGGCCGGTCACCGAGAGCAAGGCGACCAAGGGCTTCAAGGGCGGCTGGAGCTTCGCCTTCCCGGCCTCGGCGGTGGTCGCCCTCGACGGCCTCGACCCGCGCGAGGCGGTGGCGGTGGAGTTCCTGTTCAGCCGCCGGGGCGCCCCGGACGAGGTGCGCCGCGCCTATATCGAGGTCGGCGACTTCGCCGCCGGCCGCGCCTTCCTGCAGCTGCCCAGCCGCTAGTGACATCGGCCGCGCCGGCGCGCAGGCTCGCCCCATGCGCCTGACCGCCCTCCTCCTGGCGACCCTCGCCGCCCTTTGGGCCGGGCCCGCCGCCCACGCCGCCGATCGCCCCCCGGACATACGGCTCTACGCCATCGACTGCGGTCGGATCGCCACGACCGACTCCGATTT
>DASPLZ010000008.1:0-2045 GCA_035627295.1 Phenylobacterium sp.
GCGCGGATGGCGCCGCCGCGCCCAGGCTGGCCTGTCCAGACCACAAGGACGGCCGCTAGCAGGAGGCCCGCGACCGTTGCGCCCGCAAGGATGACCCGGACCTGGTCAAAGGGGCTCAGGTAGATGAACGGCCCAAGCGCCGTCGCTTGCCGCAAGACCGCATAGCCGACCGCCAGGACCCCCAAGGCCGCCAGGACGGAGAAAAGCCGCCGCCCGTGCGAGGGGACCCTGGCGGCCAGCCACGCCCCGACCGGAACCACGAACGCCAGGGCGGTGAAGACTGCAAACGCGTGCTTCTTCACCGCGTAGGGAGACCCCTCGCCCAGCCAGATGAACGCCCCGGCCTGGGCCAGCGCGGCAGCGGCCGTCGCGCCTCCGATCGCTGCGAAGAAGACGATGGCGGGGCGGGCAGCGGTGGGTTCAGGCCGGCGCAGCAGGTGCAGCACGATCGCGCCGGAAAGCGCCAGCAGCGCCGCGGCGGCCAGGCCGACCTGGCCGACGTCCAAGGGGGCCCCAAACCGGATGCCGCCATCTACGATCGAGAGGCGGCGCAGGGCGGCGAAGGCGGGGTGGAGCACCAGCACCGCCCCCATCGCCGGGAGGGTCAGCAGCCAGGCCGCCGCGCGCAGGCGGCCGGCGGCCGGCGTCCGCAGCCAGTCGACAACCAGAACCACGCCCAGCCCGCCGGCGGTGTGCAGGGCCGGGATCAAATGGAATTGCCCGGCGATCCACACCGCGGCGAGGGCGAAGGCCGCGAAAGCCACGCGCGAACGTTCGATCAGATAGGCCCCGAGAAGCACAAGGCCGATGGCCGCCGGCTCGCCGACAAGCTGGGGATAGAAGTAGTTGATCACCACCTCGGCGCCGATGGCGGCGCCTAGGAACAGGATGACGGCCGACGAGCACAGGAAGGCCATCAGGAACACCGCCTCGGAAATCCGGCGGGCCATGGTGAGAAGCATCAGCCAGGCGGCTGCGATCGAGGCGGCGGCGGCGAGGCCCAGGGCGTTCGGAGTGCTGAGGCCGGCCCAGACGGCGGGCGTCGCCAGCCGGTAGCTCCAGCGGGGATAGGCGAACATTTCCCGCTGAAAGCTCTCGGCGCTCCTGGGCATGAAGAGGTGGTCCCGCAGGAGCTCGGTCGTCTGCAGGTGAAAACCCATGTCGACGGAGTTGCCGAGGGTCTTGCCGAAGCTCAGGACCAGGCCGGCGAGGACGCAATAGACGGCGGCCAGGCCGAGAAGGGACAGGCCCCGCAGGACCCCGGGCCCTCGTCCAGACTTCATGCTTTACGCCTCGCCCTGTTGACGCCGCGCACCATTCAGAACCGGCGACGAATAGCAAGCGGGCGCCGGTTCGGACCTCTCGCAGGCTTGCCTATGACCGACGGCGGCGACCCTTGGGCGGCTGGGCGCGTCGCCGCGCGCCAAGCCGCGGCCGCGGCGAGCCCTCCGCCGCCGGCGCAGGCTCACTCAGCATCTCGAAGACCAGCCCGCCGGTCAGCGGCGTGGCTTCGCGCAGGCGGACCTCCACCTCCATGCCCAGCGGCCAGCGCGCGCCGGAGCGTTCGCCGACCAGGGCGTGGGCGCGGTCGTCGTGGATGAAGTATTCGCCGCCCAGCGAGGAGACCGGGACCAGGCCGTCCGCCCCGGTGTCGGCCAGGCGCACGAAGAGGCCGAAGCGGGTGACGCCGGTGATCCGCCCTGCGAACTCGGCGCCGACGCGATCAGCCAGGAACGCCGCGATATAGCGATCGGTCGCATCGCGCTCGGCCGCCATGGCCCGGCGCTCGGCGTGGGTGATACGCTCGGCGGTGTCCTTGATCTGGGCGATGTCGCGGTCGGTCAGGCCGTCGTCCCCGAGCTTCAGGGCGCGGATCAGGGCCCGATGCACCACGAGGTCGGCGTAGCGGCGGATCGGCGAGGTGAAATGGGCGTAGGAGCCGAGCGCCAAGCCGAAATGGCCGTGATTTTCGGGCGCGTAATATGCCTGGGTCTGGGTTCGAAGGATCTGCTCCATGATCTGGGGGAGGATCGTGTCCTGCCGTT
>DASPLZ010000009.1:0-3465 GCA_035627295.1 Phenylobacterium sp.
GTGGGTCTGGTTATCCACCGACCAGGCGATGGGCAGGATGTGGGCCGGCCGCCGCCCCGCCTGCCGCGCCTGGGCGACGGCGGCGGTGATGGCGCGCTGCAGGTCTGAATCGTTGATCGGGCGCGAGGAGAGGCCCACCCGGGCCTTCACGCGATGGCTCTTGAACTGGCCGCCGGCGGTGGAGACGGTGACGCCCGTCACGCTGCAGCCGGCCATGGCCTCGGCCCGCTCCACCGCCTGGGCGATGGCTTCGGACGCTTCGTCGAGGTTGACGATCGCCCCGGCCCGCACGCCGCGCGACTGCACATAGCCGACGCCGGCCGTGGTCAGGGTGCGGTCGCCGCGGCGCACGCCATCCGGCTTCATGATGAAGCAGGCGACCTTGGAGGCCCCCAGGTCGACCGCCGCGATCACCGGCGGGCGGGCGAGCGCCGCCTTCAGGCCTTCACGCTGCTTGCGCTCTTCGGCGCGGGTGGCGGTCATCACCATGGGCCGTTCAGGCTCCTTGCACGGGGGGTTCGACGGTCTTGGGCGCCGGAATGCGCGGACGCACGGCGACCATCTCGGGATTGCGCAGGTCGATGCGCTCGAAGCCGAGCTCCAGGAGGCGGCCGGCGCGGTCGAGCTGGTCGAGGCGGATCAGGGCCGCATCCTCGTCGACGGCGGGCAGCTGGATCAGCGCCCCGTCCTTCAGCCGGATGTCCCAGCGCCGGTCGTCGACGCGCACCAGGGCCTCGACCCGGTGCATCAGCCGCGGCCGGGCGGCGATCAGCGGCACGATGTCGGGCGCGCGTTCGGCGGCGCCCTCCCCCACCACCAGCGGCAGGTCGGCGAAGCGGAATGGGTCGGCCCCGCCGATCACCGCGCCCTCGGCATCGAGCACGGCGAGCCGCCCGCGGTGCTGCCAGACGGCCAGGCGCGGCCGTTCCTTGATGTCGATGACCAGGGTGTCCGGCAGGAGGCGCGAGACCGTCGCCTTCTCCACCCACGGCACCGTCTCCACCCGCTGGCGCAGGCTCGGCAGGTCCACCGTCAGCACCGAGTCATGCTCGTGCAGCCTGGCGGCGGCCAGGATGTCGCCCTCGGCCAGCTTGGAAGCGCCCTCGACCTTCAGGTTGCGCATTTCGAAGCCGATGGCGGCCAGCTGATCGTCCATCTGCCGCGAGGTGTAGTCCATCGAGGCCCACCAGCGGCCGCCGGTGCCCAGCACCGCGCCCACGGCGCCGGCCATGGCGATGGTCGCAGCCAGGGCCGGCCAGGCCGAGCCCAGCGCCAGCGACCGCGCCGCGCGCAGCTTGCCGACCGGCGGGCGCGGGGCCGCGGCCCTCGCCCGGGCGGGCGGCTTCACCTTCGGCTTTACAGGAGACTTCTCCCGCAAACGCGCGGGCATCCAGCGTCCTCCGACCACCCCACCTAAGCCACTGGCCCGCTGTCCGAGAGCGCCTTTCGGCGGCCGTTTCGGGGTTGCGGGACGTTCGCTCCTAATGAGCCCCGCAGGTCGTTAACGTCGGCATAACGTTACCGCGAAGTTTCGCCGCGGAGTCGCCGCCCCGGAGGTTCAAAAACGGCGAGGCTTGATCAATCCATTCCCCGCTGGTTATAGATCAATCTATAGCCAACCGGTTATCGATCTTGACCCCGCGAGCCAGATGACGCTGTCGCCCGACCTCCTGTTCCGGACCCTCGCCGACCCGACGCGGCGGGCCCTCTTCGAGCGGCTGTGCCGGGCCGGCGAGCAGACCGTCGGCGCCCTGACCGCCCAGGCGGGGGTCTCGCAGCCGGCGGTCTCCAAGCACCTCGGGGTTCTGAAGCAGGCCGGCCTTGTGCGCGATCGCCACCAGGGCCGCCAGACGCACTACAGCGCCGTGCTCTCCGCCCTCGCCCCGCTGGTCGACTGGACCCAGGAGATGACAAGCTTCTGGGAACGCCGCTTCGACGGCCTCGAGGATCTGCTGAAAAGGATGGATCAGTGAGCGAGACCGCCGCCGACACCCTCTCTATCGTTATCGAGCGCGACATGCCGCATCCGCCGGAAAAGATCTGGCGGGCGCTCACCCAGTCGCACCTCCTGGAAGCCTGGTTGCTGATGAAGACCGACTTCCAGGCCGCCCTTGGGCAGAGGTTCCGCTTCAGCGCCGAATGGGGCGCCGTGGAGGGCGAGGTGCTGACCATGGAGCCTCACCGGGCGCTCGCCTACAGCTGGGGCGATACGAACCTGAAGACCATCGTCACCTGGACGCTCGCGCCGACCGCGGAGGGGACGCGCCTTCGCATGGAGCAGACCGGCTTCCGCAGGGACCAGCCCCGCTACTACGGCGGCGCCCAGGCCGGTTGGCCGCAGCACTTCGCACGGCTGGAACAGACCCTGGCGGGCCTGGCCTGAAAACCGCCTTCGAAAGGAGATCGTTTCGTGAACTGGAACAACGGGGTGCGCCAGACCCACCGCTGGCTGTCGATCATCTTCACGGCGACCGTCATCGCCAACTTCGTCGCCCTGTCGCAGGGGACGCCGCCCGCCTGGATCACCTATTCGCCGCTGCCGCCGCTGTTCCTGATGCTGGCCACCGGCCTCTACCTGTTCGCCCTGCCCTACCTCGCCAAGCGGCGCGCCTGAGGCGCCGGCCGTGGCCAAGGCTCCGAAGTCCGGCGAGGTGGTGCTGCTCTCCGGCGGCAACCCGCAGATCCCCAAGGGCTACGGCGATGCGCCCGTGCAGGCCTACATCGCCGCCATGCCTGGCTGGAAGCGCGACATCGGCCGCCGCATCGATGCGATCATTGCCCGCGCCGTCCCCCGCGTGCGCAAGGCGGTGAAGTGGAACTCGCCCTTCTATGGGGTCGAGGACGACCTCTGGTTCCTCAGCCTCCATTGCTTCGCCCACTATGTGAAGGTGACCTTCTTCCGCGGGTCCTCGCTCGACCCCGCGCCGCCGGGCAAATCCAAGTACGAGGAAGTTCGCTACCTGGATATCCGCGAAGGCGAGTTCGATGAGGCGCAGTTCGCTGACTGGGTGAAGCAGGCCGCCCGGCTGCCCGGCGAGAAGATGTGAGCCCGGCCGCGCCGTCGCGGTCAGTCCGGGCTGCGGTCGCCCTTGAGCGGGAAGTTCTCGCGCCACGGCCGCGCCTCCTCGACCACCCGCGCCACCGACGGGCGCGCCAGGAGCCGGGAGCGGTAGGCCCGCAACGCCGTGCAGGCCTCGGGGATCGGATAGGCCCAGTGGGCGTAGAACAGCGCCGCCGCGGCCGCGCAGTCGGCGATGCCGAATGCTGCGCCCACCGCCCATTCGCGCCCGGTCATCCAGCGGTCCAGCCAGGCGTAGCTGCGGTCCAGCACCCCGTGGGCTTCGTCCGCCAGGTAGGGATCTCGCCTGGCCTCCTCGCGCAGCAGGTTGAACACCATCTGCGACATCGGCGCCTGCACATAGTCGTCGAAGATCCCGTCCATCTGCCGCGCCTCTATGGCGGCGC
>DASPLZ010000010.1:0-12452 GCA_035627295.1 Phenylobacterium sp.
TCATGGTCGGGGCGAGTCGGACGCCGGAATTTCTGGCAATCAATCCGGCCGGCCAGGTGCCGGCGGTGATCCTCGAGGACGGCCGGCCGCTGGCCCAGTCCAACGCCATCATCCTGCACCTGGCGGAGGGCTCGGCGCTGATCCCGACCGAGGCCTACGAGCGGGCGCGGATGCTGGAGTGGATGTTCTGGGAGCAGTACAGCCACGAGCCCTATGTCGCCGTGGCGCGCTTCCAGATGGCCTATCTCGGCAAGCGCAAGGACGAGCTGGAGCCGCGCATCGTCGAGCGCGGGGAGGGGGCCCTGGCGCGGCTGGAGGCCGGCCTTGCCGAGACGCCGTTCCTCGTCGGCCAGTCGGTGAGCCTCGCCGACGTGGCCCTGGTCGCCTACACCCGCGTGGCGCACGAAGGCGGCTTCGACCTGGCGGCCTATCCGAAGGTCCAGGCCTGGGTGGCGCGGGTCGAACAGGCGCTCGCCATCCAGTGACGGAATTGTCGCTTGCCTCGCACCGGCCAGCCGCTAGGGCTGGCGGCGATGGAGGCTAGGGGCATGCGGAATACGATCCTGGGTCTGGCGGCGGGCGCCGCGGCGCTCATGGCGGCGGGCGAGGCGGCCGCCTGGGGCGGGGCGGGGCACCGGATGATCGGCGTCTTGGCCATGCAGGCCCTGCCGGACGACCTGCCGCTCTTCCTGCGCACGCCGGATGCGGCGACCGAGGTTGGCGAGCTCTCCCGCGAGCCCGACCGCTCCAAGGGCGCCGGCAAGCTGCACGACACCGACCGGGACCCCGGCCACTTCCTGGATGTCGACGACGCGGGCCTCGTCTTCGGCGGCCCACCGCTGTCGGCCCTGCCGCCGACCCGCGAGGCTTACGAGACCGCCCTGCGCGCCGCCGGCAAGCACAGCTGGGTGGCCGGCTATCTGCCCTATTCGATGATCGACCGCAGCCAGCAGCTGACCAAGGACTTCGCCTACTGGCGCGCCGCCAAGGCGGGCGCGGCGTTCGCGACCTCGCCGGAACGCCGGGCCTGGCTCGACGAGGACCGCCGCCGCCGCGAGGGCCTGATCCTGAAGACCCTCGGCGAGCTCTCGCACTTCGTCGGCGACGGCTCGCAGCCGCTGCACGTCTCGCTGCACTACAACGGCTGGGGCGACTATCCGAACCCGCGCGGCTACACGACCGCCCGCATCCACGGCCCCTTCGAGGGCGAACTGGTGAAGGGCGGCGTCGACATCGCCAAGGTCCGCGCCGGCATGGCGCCCTGGCGCGACTGCGCCTGCACGCTGGAGGCGCGGGTCACCGACTATCTCACCGCCAGCTGGAAGCTGGTCGAGCCGCTCTACGAGTTGGAGAAGGCCGGGGGCCTGGCCGCCGGGGACCCGCGCGGCGTCGCCTTCGCCACCGAGCGGCTGTCGCTCGGCGCCTCGGAGCTGCGCGACATGATCGTCATGGCCTGGGAAGCCAGCGAGACGGCCGAGGTCGGCTGGAAGCCGGTCAAGGTCGCCGACGTCGAGGCCGGCAAGGTTGACCCCTACGACGCCCTCTACGGCGCCGACTGATGCTGCAGTTCGGCGACAAGCAGCCGGGCCTGATGTACCGCGACCGCCCGGCCGCCTTCGGGCTCGCCGAGCGCGACGGCCTGGTCGCCGTCGTCCTGGTGGAAAAGCCGGGCCTGCCGGGCTGGCTCGACCTGCCCGGCGGCGCCCTCGACCCCGGCGAGGACGGCCTCGCAGCGGTGGTCCGCGAATTCGGCGAGGAGACCGGCCTGGTGGTGAGGCCGCAGCCGCGCCCGTTCGCCAGCGCCGCCCAGTATTTCCTCAACACCGACGGCTCGCCGTTCAACAACCTCGCCGAGTTCTACGACCTGGCGGTGGAGGGCGAGGCGCCGCAGCTGAAGATCGAGGACGACCACACCCTGGTCTGGCTGGAGCCGGCCCAGGCGCTGGTCAGCCTGCGCCACGACGCTCACGCCTGGGCGCTGACCGCCTGGCTGCGCCGTCGCTAGCCGCCTTCTTGCGGGCGCGCGGCGTGCTCGTCTTGGACTTGGCGGCGGCCGATGCGGCCTTTGACCGCGCGGCGCGTGAAACCTCGGCGGCGTCTTCCGGATCGTGGTCTTTCTTGGCCGCCGTCTCCATGTCGTCCAGCAGCTTCTCCAGCTCCTTGTCGGTCAGCTTCTCGACGCCGATGTAGCGATTGTGGGCGTTGGTCACCCGGATCAGCTCGTCGAGCTTGGCCTGCAGGGCCGCGTTGTCGCGGTTCTGGGTGTTCTGGATCAGGAACACCATCAGGAAGGTGATGATGGTGGTCGAGGTGTTGATGATCAGCTGCCAGGTGTCGGAGAAGCCGAACATCGGGCCGCTGGCCGCCCATATGGCCACCAGGGCGATACAGGTCACGAAGGTCAGCGGCCGCCCGGTGAACCGGGAGACGTGGCTGGCGAAATCGCTGAAAAGCTTTGTGAGGCTCATGGTCGCTCCTGCGCTGCGGCAACGGTTGCGCCTCGGGCGGGTTCCCGCCGCCGCCGCCATGCGCTAGAGGCGCGCCAGCCGATCAGGAGCAGCCATGGCCGACGCGCACATCATCGAGGGACGGGCGCTTTCCGACGCGCTGGAGGCGCAGGTCACCGCCGAGGTCGCCAGGCTGAAGGCCGAGCACGGCCTGCAGCCGGGCCTCGCCGTGGTGCTGGTGGGCGACGATGCGGCCAGCCAGATCTATGTCCGCTCCAAGGGCGAGCGGAGCCTGGCCGCCGGGATGCACTCCGAGACCCACCGGCTGCCCGCCGACACCGACATGAAGACCCTGCTCGGTCTGGTCGAACGGCTGAACGCCGACCCCAAGGTGCACGGTATCCTGGTGCAGCTGCCGCTGCCCAAGGGCCTGGACGAGCGGCGGGTGATCGACACGCTGGACCCGGCCAAGGACGTCGACGGCCTGACCCTGATCAACGCCGGCAAGCTCGCCAGCGGCTTTCCGGGCCTGACGCCCTGCACGCCGCTGGGCTGCATGATGATGCTGCGCGACGTCCATCCGGAGGGCCTGGCCGGCAAGCGCGCCGTGGTGGTGGGCCGCTCGGTGCTGGTCGGCCGGCCGATCGCCCAGCTGCTGCTGCAGGCCGACTGCACGGTCACCATCGCCCACTCGCGGACGCGGGACCTGCCGGACATCTGCCGGGAAGCCGACATCCTGGTCGCCGCCGTCGGCCGCCCGCGGATGATCAAGGGCGACTGGATCAAGCCGGGCGCCACGGTGATCGACGTCGGCATCAACCGCGTGCCCTTCGACAATCCCGAGAAGGCCGCCGCCGGCAAGACCAAGGTGGTCGGCGATGTCGCCTATAAGGAAGCGCTGAAGGTCGCCGGCGCGGTGACCCCGGCGCCCGGCGGGGTAGGGCTGATGACCGTGGCCTGCCTCCTGGCCAACACCGTGCAGGCCGCCAAGGCGCAGGCGGGGCTTTAATCTCCCTCCCCCTCGTGGGGAGGGTGGTCGCGAAGCGGCTCGGGTGGGGGTCTTGCTGAGTCGCCGGAGGTCCCCCACCCGTCTCGTCGCTTCGCGCCGACCCTCCCCATAAGGGGCCGACCCTCCCCAAGGGGGAGGGAAAAGATGCGCCCCCGCCTGTTCACCCGAACGTCACGGAACATCGGAGTCCGCCGCCGGGTTGTTCGGTCAGGCCCTTTTCTGGGTCCGATGATCAAGAACAATCAGCAGGAGTACGCACCATGGCGGACCGTTGGACGCACGACCGAGGCCGCAGCGAGGAATCGCGGCGGCAACGTTTTGAGCCCGACTACGGCCGAGACCGCTGGGGCGCCGGCGGCGGTTACGAATACGGCGGCGGCGGCGCGCGCGGCCAGGAGGAACGCAGCTTCCGGGGCTATGACAGCGAACGCGACGACGAGCGCGGCTATCGGACCTCCGGCGGCCAGGGCTATGGCGAGCGGTCCTACGGCGATCGCGCCTACGGCGACTCCCGCGTCTTCGGCGAACGCGAGACCGGCGCCAGCTACGGCCAGGGGCAGGGCGGCTACCGCGGCGGCCAGGCCTATGGCCAGGACGGCTATGGCGCCCAGGGCGGGCGCTACTACGGCGACACCGGCGGCCGCGGCTACGAAGGCTCGCGCTTCGGCGAGGAGCCCCGGTTCGGCGGTTATGACAGCGACTACGGCCGGCGCGGCGGCTATGGCGGCTTCGGCGGGCGCTACGCCAGCCAGGGCGGCGGCGACCTTTCCACCGGCTATGAAGCCGACCGCTATCGCGGCGGCGCGCGGGACTGGAGCTCGGGCGATGCGGGCTATTCCCGCTACGCCGGCGGCTATCAGGGCCGCGACCGTGACGGGGACCGCGGCTTCTTCGAACGCGCCGGCGAGCGCATCTCGCGCTGGTTCGACGACGATGACGACCGCCGCCAGCGGGGCCGGCACTATGGCCGTGGACCGTCGGGCTACAAGCGCTCGGACGCCCGCATCAGCGAGGATATCCACGACCGCCTGACGGACGACGACGATCTGGACGCCTCCACCATCCAGGTCCAGGTCCAGGACGGCGAGGTGACGCTCTCCGGCACGGTCGCCGAGCGCGAGGACAAGCACCGCGCCGAGCGGCTGGCCGAACGGGTCACCGGCGTCGATCACGTGCAGAACAACCTGCGCGTCGACCCCAGCCTGCGCCAGACCGGCTCGCATCTCTTCGGCGGCTCGTTCGCCGCGGACGAACGCACGGCGCAGACGGGCCGCCAATCCGGCGTGACCACCGCTTCGGAGCAGGTGAAATCGGTTTCCGACGGCAAGAACTGACCGCGTCCGGACGGGCGTCACGGGGCGGCCTCGGGCCGCCCCGTTTCTTTTGGGCGCCAGGCCATGCGATATCTGCGGCATGACCGGCGACGCGCTGCTGCAGCCCTGGATCACGCGCTGGGCCCTGGTCCCCGATGGCGCAGCCTTCTCCACGGAATATACCGCAAGCCGCCTGCAGCCCGTCCGCACCCGCGACGGGACCCGGGCCATGCTGAAGCTGGCCACCTCGGCCGAGGAGCGCCGGGGCGCGGCGGCCCTGACCCTGTTCGGCGAAGCCGCCGCGCCGGTGCTGGCGCAGGACGGGGATGCGCTCCTGCTGCTGCGGCTGGACGGCGAGCGGGACCTGGTCGCCATGGCCGCCGACGGGCGCGACGACGAGGCGACCGTGATCCTCTGCGATGTGCTGTCCCGACTCCACCGGCCCGCGCCGACGTCGAGCGTCCTCGTCGACCTTCCCGACTGGTTCGCGGCTCTGCGCGCCGCGGCGGCGATGGCGGACCGCGACCCACTTTATGCGATCGCCTGGCGGACGGCCCAGACCCTGCTCGCCGAGGATGCGCCGCGCATGGCCCTGCACGGCGACATGCACCACGGCAACGTCCTGCGCGCCGCCGACGGCCGCTGGCTGGCGATCGACCCGAAGGGGCTGGCGGGCGACGCCGGCTTCGACTTCGCCAACATCCTGCACAACCCCTCGGCCGAGGTCGCCCATGCGCCGGGCCGGCTCGGGCGCCAGGCTCGGGTCATCGCCGCACGCAGCGGCCAGCCGCTGGCCAGGGTGCTGCGCTGGACCCTTTCCTACGCCTGCCTCTCGGCGGCCTGGTCGAGGGCGGACGGGCGCGAGGACTGGGAGGCGCTGGGCCTGACCACCGCCCGGATCGCTCAGGCCGAACTGGCGGCCATCGTCTGAATGGCCAGGTCGTCGCCGCGGCCCAAGGGATCGCGCAGGCTGGAGCCCACCGGCGCGAACTCCAGCGACACCGAGTTGATGCAGTACCGAAGGCCGGTGGGCGGCGGCCCATCCGGGAAGACATGGCCCTGATGGCTGCCGCAGCGGGCGCACAGGGTCTCGATGCGGACCATGCCGTACGAGGTGTCGCGCACCGTGGCCACATGGTCCTCATGGAAGGGCGCATAGAAGCTCGGCCAGCCGGTGCCGCTCTCGAACTTGGTCTGGAAGCGGAAGAGCGGCAGGGCGCAGAGCCGGCAGCAATAGAGCCCCGGGTTCTTCTCGCCGAGCAGGCCGCCGCAGAACGGCGCCTCGGTGCCGTGGTGCAGGAGAACTTCGCGTTCCTCGTCGGTCAGCCCGGCCTCCAGGCGCTTGCGCTCCTCGTCGGTGGGCGGGGTGAGGTCGAAGGCGGTCTTGGCGGCGTCTGTCATGGGGACCATCTAGGAACGGCGGCGGCCCCAGATAAGCGCCGGATGAGGAGAAGAAGGCAATATGATCACGTCCACCACCCCCGCCGTGCCGGGCCGCGACACCGGCGAGATCCTCGGCATCGTCACCGGCGAGGCGATCATCGGCGCCAACATCTTCCGCGACTTCTTCGCCGGCATCACCAACATCGTCGGCGGTCGGGCGGCGGGCTACGAGAAGGCGCTGCGCGAGGCGCGTGAGATCGCGCTCAGGGAGATGGAGGCCGAGGCCGGCCGCCTGGGCGCCGATGCGGTGCTTTCGGTGGACCTCGACTACGAGACCCTGGGCGTCGAGAACGGCATGCTGCTGGTCTCGGCCAGCGGAACGGCGGTGCGGCTGCGCTGAGGAGCGAAGGCTTGAAGCGGCGCCTTGCAAAATATAACTTCTCGGCTGGGAGTTATACTGATGGCCGTGATTATCCGTGACCCGCAGACCGTGGACCTGATCCGAGAAACGGCGGCCGAGGAGAGGGTGGGCCTCACCGCCGTGGTGCGTAAGGCCATGCAGGACTATCGCAGCGCCAAGGCGAAACACGACGACAAGGCGGCGCGGATGCAGCGGTTGCGGGCGATCCTGGAAGAGTTCGACAAGGCCCCGGTGCTTGATCCTCGAAGCAGCCAGGAATTGATGGACGATCTCTACGACGAGCATGGCCTGCCGAAGTGATCGTCGTAGATGCGTCGGCCGTTTGCGCGATCGCACTGCGCGAAGCTGAGCGGGAAGCCTTCATAGACGCGGTCTCCGGCGCGGGTGGAGGCTTGATTTCACCTCACGGCGTTTGGGAGGCGAAGGTCAGCATCGCGCGGCATTCGCAGATTCCGATCCTATTCGCGGACTCGCTGCTGGCTGAACTCGCGGTTTCCCTTGTGCCGGTGGACCAGGCTCAGACCGACCTGGCCTTCGACGCCTGGCGCCGCTACGGCAAGGGACGACATCCCGCCAGGCTGAACCTCGGCGATTGCTTCGCCTACGCGCTCGCCAAGTCCCGCAGCCTGCCGCTGCTCTATAAGGGCGATGATTTCGCCAAGACAGACGTTGCGTCAGCACTCTAGGGAGGCGGCATGTTCTCGAAGATCCTGATCGCCAACCGCGGCGAGATCGCGGTCCGCATCATCAAGACCTGCCGCCGGCTCGGCATCGCCACGGTGGTCGTCTATTCCGAAGCCGACGCCGATTCGATGGCGGTCGAGATGGCCGACGAGGCGGTGTTCATCGGCCCACCGCCGGCCGCGCAGAGCTATCTCGTCGCCGACAAGATCATCGCGGCCGCGCAGGAGACCGGCGCCCAGGCGATCCACCCCGGCTTCGGCTTCCTGTCCGAGAACGCGAGCTTCGCCCGCCGCTGCGCCGCCGAGGGGATCGTCTTCGTCGGCCCCAACCCCGGCGCCATCGAGGCGATGGGCGACAAGATCGAGAGCAAGAAGTTCGCCGAGAAGGCCGGCGTCTCCTGCGTCCCCGGCCACATCGGCGAGATCGCCGACACCGCCCACGCCGTCACCATCTCCGAGGAGATCGGCTATCCGGTGATGATCAAGGCCTCCGCCGGCGGCGGCGGCAAGGGCATCCGGGTGGCCTGGACCCGGCAGGACGTGGAAGAGGGCTTCCCGGCTGTGCGCGCGGAGGCGGCCGCCAGCTTCGGCGACGACCGCATCTTCATCGAGAAGTTCATCGAGAGCCCGCGCCACATCGAGATCCAGGTGCTGGGCGACAAGCACGGCCATGTGGTCCACCTCTTCGAGCGGGAGTGCTCGATCCAGCGGCGCAACCAGAAGGTCATCGAGGAGGCGCCCAGCCCGCTGCTTGACGAGGCCACCCGCGCGGCCATGGGGGCCCAGGCCGTCGCCCTCGCCAAGGCCGTGAACTACGACAGCGCCGGGACGGTGGAGTTCGTGGCCGGCCAGGACAAGAGCTTCTACTTCCTGGAGATGAACACCCGCCTGCAGGTCGAGCACCCAGTGACCGAACTGATCACCGGCCTCGACCTGGTTGAGCAGATGATCCGCTCGGCGGCCGGAGAGCCGCTGGCCTTCGGCCAGGATGACCTGGCCATCAACGGCTGGGCGATCGAGAGCCGCATCTACGCCGAGGACCCCTACCGCGGCTTCCTGCCGTCCATCGGCCGGCTGGTGCGCTATGCGCCGCCGCGGGAAGGCGAGGGCGTGCGCAACGACGCCGGCGTGCGCGAGGGCGACGAGATCTCGATGTTCTACGACCCGATGATCTCCAAGCTTTCGACCTGGGCCCCGACCCGCGAGGCGGCCATCGACCTGATGGGCGAGGCGCTGGAGCGGTTCCATATCGAAGGACCGGGCCACAACGTGCCGTTCCTCGCCGGGGTGATGGACCAGGCCCGGTTCCGTTCGGGTCACCTCTCGACAAACTACATCAAGGACGAGTTTCCCGAGGGCTTCTCCGGCAGCGAGCCCACCGGGTTCCAACGCGACCTGATGACCGTCGCGGCCCTGTCCATGCACCGCCGCCAGGCGCTGCGGGCCACCAACGGCGGTGGGCGGCTCCAATGGGTTGTGCAGATCGGCCGTTCGGGCCGGCTGGTGCAGCTGACGCCGGGGGACCAGGGAAACCTGCTCATCGAACTGATGGACGAGGGCCGCAGCCTGCGGCTGACTGACGTCGACTGGCGGCCCGGCCAGGCGCGGTTCTCGGGCGTGCTCGACGGGCGCGCCTTCGCCTGCGAGGTGGCGCCGGCCGCCGAGGGCTTCGTCATCCGCCACCGTGCGGCCCGCGAGCGGGTGCTGGTGCTCACGCCCCGGTCCGCCGAGCTGCACGCCAAGCTGCCGCCCAAGCCGAAGGCCGACACCTCCAAGCAGATCGTCTCGCCGATGCCGGGGCTGGTGGTCTCCATCGACGTGGCCGAGGGCCAGGAGGTGAAGTCCGGCGAGGCCGTGGCCATCGTCGAGGCGATGAAGATGCAGAACATCATCCGCGCCGAGCGCGACGGGACGGTGAAGGCCGTCGGCGCGGCGGCCGGCGACAGCGTCGCCGCAGACCAGGTGCTGGTGGAGTTCGCCTAGGCGAGCGGCTCGCCGGGCCGGACCGGACCGAACACCTGCTCGAACGCCGCCTTGAGGGCCGAGTCCGCCTCGTCCATCGTCACCGGCAGCCCGAGGTCCACCAGGCTGGTGACCCCGTGCTCGGTCACCCCGCAGGGGACGATGCCGGAGAAATGCCCCAGGTCCGGCTCCACGTTCAGGCTCACGCCGTGGAAAGACACCCACTTGCGCAGCTTCACGCCGATCGCGGCGATCTTGTCCTCGCGCGCGAAGCCAGGCGCCTTGCGCTCGACCCAGACGCCGACCCGACCCGGCCGCACCTCGCCCCGCACGCCGAACGCGGCCAAAGCCTCGATCATCCAGCCTTCCAGCGCCGCGACGAAGGCGCGCACGTCGCGGCCCCGCTCGCGCAGGTCCAGCATGACATAGGCCACCCGCTGGCCGGGCCCGTGGTAGGTGAACTGCCCCCCGCGCCCGCTCTCGAACACGGGGAACCGCTCGCCGTCGAGCAGGTCGGCCGCCTTGGCCGAGACCCCGGCAGTGTAGAGCGGCGGGTGCTCCAGCAGCCAGACCAGCTCGCCCGCCTCGCCGGCGGCGACGGCCTCCGCGCGCGCCTCCATGGCCGCGACAGCGTCGGGATAGCCCACCGGCGCGGTCGAGACGGCCCACTCGACGGCGAGGCCGTCGGGGCGAGCGAAACGAGCGCGGCTTAACGAGCGGTCAAGCATGACCGGGCCAATGTGGGGCGTGCGCGGGCTCGCGGAAAGCCCGCCGGTCGGGGTGTGTTCAGCGCGTGAGCCAGGTCAACGAGGTCAACGTCGAATTGTCGGTCGTGCTCGGCCGCTCGGTCCTGCCCATGCAGCAGCTGCTGCGCATGGGCCGCGGCGCGGTGATTCCGCTCGACGCCCAGGTCAACGACGAGGTCTGGATCCTGGCCAACAACCACCCGGTCGCGCGCGGGGAAATCCAGATCAGCGACGAGCGCATCACCATCGCCGTCACCAGGGCCGCCAACGTCTACGACTTCATGGCCGGCGGCGGCCAATAGCGCGCTTCACAAACGAGGCGGGCTTTGCTAACCCCCGCGCCTCACCACGAGCGGTCGTGGCGGAATTGGTAGACGCGCAGCGTTGAGGTCGCTGTGGGGCAACCCGTGGAAGTTCGAGTCTTCTCGACCGCACCAGTGAATCAGGGTTCTTGAAGGCCACGCTCGGGGCATAGCCATCCATCGCTAGCAGGGAGGTCCGCATGACACGCGACGAGACCGACCTGACCGATGAGAACGCCGCCGCCGAGGACCTCGAAGACCTCGCCCTCAAGGACGACTACGCCCTAAACCCGGCCTTCGTCGGCATGGTGGTGGACGCCGCCGACCGGGGCGACGCAGGGCGCCTGACCGAGCTGCTGACCGCCCTGCATCCGGCCGACGTCGCCGACCTGATGGGCTTCCTTCCGGCCGACTATCGCGAGGACATCCTCGCCCACCTGGCGCCCGAGACCCTGGCCGAGGTGCTGGCCGAGCTCGACACCGAGATCCGCGAGGACGTGCTGGAGCACGTGCCGTCGGCGACCCTGGCCAAGGCGCTGGAGGAGATGGACTCCGACGACGCGGCCGATGTCGTCGACGACCTGGAGGCCGACAAGCGCGCCCAGGTGCTGGCCGCCATGCCCGAGCAGGAGCGTGCGGCGATCGAGAGCTCTCTGTCCTATGAGGACGAGACGGCCGGCCGCCTGATGCAGCGCGAGGTGCTCTCGGCGCCGCAGTTCTGGACCGTCGGCCAGACCATCGACTACGTCCGCCGCGCCGGCGACGAGCTGCCGGAACTCTTCTTCGACGTCTATGTGGTCGATCCGGCGATGAAGCCGGTGGGCGCGGTGCCGGTGAGCCAGCTCCTGCGCTCGAAGCGGGAAACCGCGCTCGCGCAGATCATGGAGCCGGTGACCGAGATCGCCGTCGACCTCGACCAGGAAGAGGTCGCCTACATCTTCGACAAGTACCACCTGATCTCCGCCCCGGTGGTCGAGCCCGGCGGGCGGCTCGTGGGCCAGATCACCGTCGACGACATCGTCGGCGTCATCCAGTCGGAGAGCGAGGAAGACATCCTGGCCCTGGCCGGCGTCAGCGACGCGGGCCGCGACGCTGGCGTCCTCGACATCGTCCGCTCGCGCCTGCCGTGGCTGGTGCTGAACACGCTCACCGCGGCTGTCGCCGTCAGCGTCATCCAGGCTTTCCAAGGCGAGATCGCCAAGCTGGTCACCCTGGCCGTGCTGTTGCCCGTCGTCGCCTCGCTCGGGGGCAATGCGGCCACCCAGAGCCTGGCGGTGGCCGTGCGGGCGCTCGCCAGCCGCGAACTCAACGCCTCCAACGCCCTGCGCATCGTCGGGCGGGAGATGGCGGTGGGCCTCGCCAACGGCGGCGTGCTGGCGATCCTGATGGGGGCGGGGGTCTACGTCCTGTTCCGCGATCCCTGGCTCAGCCTGACCATAGGGCTGGCGCTGGTCATCAACCTCTTCGTCGCGGCGGCGGCGGGCATCCTGGCGCCCATGGCGCTGGACAAGCTGGGGCGCGATCCGGCGGTTTCATCCGCAGTTTTTGTCACCTTCATCACAGATTTCATGGGCTTCCTGGCTTTCCTTGGCCTGGCTGCTCTGATCCTGCTTTAACCCGGCCTTCATCTTGCGCGGAAGGTCGCGGGCGAAGCTGCGCCCGTGCCATTTCGGAACAGTTTGAAGGCGATGCCGTCCCGCATTCATGTCTCCAAGGTCGCCGTCGAGCACCTGAAGCGCTTCGAGGGCTTCCGCGCCCAGGCCGCGCGCCTTCCGGATGGCCGCTGGACCATCGGCTATGGCCATACGAGGAGCGCCCGCGAAGGCGCCGAGATCGGCGAGAAGGATGCCGAGGCCCTGCTGATCTACGACCTGCTGGCCGTCGAGAAGGCGCTGAACGACCAGGTCTTCACGCCCCTCAACCAGAACCAGGCCGACGCCCTGGCGGCCTTCGTCTTCAACATCGGCGTCGAGGCCTTCGAAGGCTCCGCCGTGCTCCGCCGGGTCAACGAAGGGGCGCTCCTGCAGGCCGCCTCCGAGATGGAGCTCTGGCGCTCGGCCGAGGTCGGCGGCGACCCGCTGGTGGTCGACGCCCTGGTCCGCCGCCGGGCCCTGGAGGCGGCGCTGTTCCTCACCCCGCCGGACGGCTTTGCGCCGGCGCCCACCCCGGTGGTCCGCCCCAGGCTC
>DASPLZ010000011.1:0-4805 GCA_035627295.1 Phenylobacterium sp.
CCTTGGTCTTCTCCGGCACGCCGGTCTCCAGTCGCAACTGGCCGCTGCCGGCGACATCCTGTCCCGTCGGCTCGGAGCCGCCCTCGTGGTGCCAGCGGGGCGCATCGCCCGCCTCCTGCACGCCCAGGCCGAAGTCGACCATGTTGGAGATGACCTGCGCCTGGCCCTGCGGCTGCATGTCGCCGCCCATGACGCCGAAGGCGAGCCAGGGCGTTCCGTCCTTCACCGCAAAGCCGGGGATGATGGTCTGGAACGGCCGCTTGCCGGGCGCATAGAGGTTGGGGTGGCCGTCGGTGAGCGAGAAGAGTTCGCCCCGGTTCTGGAACATGAAACCGAGCCCGTCCGGCATCAGGCCCGAGCCCATGCCGCGGAAGTTGGACTGGATGATCGAGACCATCATCCCGTCCTTGTCGGCGGTGCAGAAATAGGTGGTGTCGCCCCGGCTGGGCGCCTCGCCCGCCTTCACCTGGTCCATGATCCGGTCCGGCCGGACCAGCTTGGCCCGCTCGGCGGCGTAGGCCTTGGAGATCAGCCAGTCGTTCGGGGCCTTGTAGGTGGAGGGGTCGGCCACGTAGCGGGCGCGGTCCTCATAGGCCAGGCGCTTGGCCTCCACCGAATGGTGCAGGGCCGCCGTCGACTGGAAGCCCATGGCCTTCAGGTCGAAGGCCTCCATGATGTTGAGGAGCTGCAGGGTGGCCAGCCCTTGCGTGTTCTCGCCGAGGGCGAAGACATCGACGCCCCGGTAGCCGGAGGAATAGGGCGTCACCCAATCGGTATGGTGCGCGGCGAGGTCGGCGCGGGTCATCCAGCCGCCGATCCGCTTGAAGTAGGCCTCGATCGTGCGCGCGATCTCGCCCTCGTAGAAGGCGTCGCGTCCGCCCTCGGCGATCATCCGGTAGGTGCGGGCCAGCGCCGGGTTCTTGAACACATCGCCTTCGCGGGGCGTGGCGCCGCCGGCCGCCCAGACGGACTTGAAGTTCTCCACCTCCTCGATCCCCGCGCCCGGCCGGGTGAAGGCGCGCAAGCTGCGGTCGAGGTAGTAGGCGACGTTCTGGCTGACCGGCGCACCTTCCGTGGCGTGGCCGATGGCGGGGGTGAAGAGTTCGGCCCACTTCAGCTTCCCGTAGCGCTGGTGCAGCGTCCACCAGGCGTCGACGGCTCCCGGCACGCTGACGGTGGTGGCGCCGTGGGTGTGGATGTGGCCGTTCCGCGCCCGCTCGCGCTGGATGGCGAGGGTCAGTGCGCGGGGGCTGCGGCCGGAGCCGTTGATCCCGACGACCTTCTTCGCCTTCGGGTCCCACAGCATCACGTAACAGTCGCCGCCGATGCCGCAGGAGACCGGCTCCAGGAGGCCCAGGCAGGCGTTGGCGGCGATGGCCGCGTCCACCGCCGAGCCGCCGGCCTTCAGCGCCTCGATGGCCGCCAGGGTCGCCAGCGGATGGGCGGTGGCCGCCGCGCCGTTGACGCCCCAGGCGGCCGAGCGCGAGGCGAAGGTCGCGCCGTCGATGCGGTCGCCGCCCCGCACGTCGGGGCGGTCGCGGTTGGGGTTGTCGGCGCGGCTCTGGGCCAGGGTGGAAGAGGCGACCGCGGCGGCGGGCAAGGCGGCGAGGAAGGTGCGGCGGCGCATGCAGGGTCTCTCGTGAGGCGGCTTCGCTAGGCGTAATCCTTCCCCCGGTACGGGGGAAGTGGCCCGAAGGCGAAGCCGAGGGTCGATGGGGGAAGTTCCGGGGCTTGCAAATCACCTCCCCCATCGACCTTCGTCGCTTCGCGACATCAGGCCACTTCCCCCGTACCGGGGGAAGGTTCAAGGCACGCGCCAGACGCGGGTGCGCTTGACCTCCAGGTCCTCCAGTTCGCGCGTGGTCGGCACCTGGTATTCGGCGAGTTGTTCGAGGCCGGTCTTGGGGAAGTAGGTGCGGCCCGGATCGCCGATCAGCACCTCGGTCCCGGCCGTCCGGGCCTGGCGGAGCCAGGCCATCACCCGCTCGGCGAGCGGCTTCTCGTAGCAGATGTCGCCGGCCAGGATGACGTCGGCATCGGGCGGCGGCGCCTCCAGCAGGTCGCGGTCGGTGAACGCCGCCTCGACCCCGTTGGCCTCGGCGTTGAGCGCCAGGGCCGCACCGCAGAAGGGGTCTATGTCGGCCGCCAGCACCTTCGCCGCGCCGGCCTTCATGGCGGCGACCGCCACCAGGCCGGACCCGGACGCGAAGTCGATGACCCGCTTGCCGGCCACCCCCTCGGGATGGTCGAGCAGATAGCGGGCCAGCGCCTGGCCGCCGGCCCATGCGAAGGCCCAGAAGGGCGGCGGCAGACCCATCTCGCCCAGTTCCTCCTCGGTCATCCGCCAGATCGGGGTGATCTCGTCGGCCAGCCACAGCGAGATCTCCGGCGCATGCGGCACGGGCTGCAGGACGGTGTGGCTGGTGATGAAGGCGGCGCGGTCGGCTATGGTCATGGGCCGGCGAGCTAGCGCACGGCAGGCGGAGCAAAGGCAAGGCATCGATGCGCAAGCTGGCGATCACGATGGGTGCGACCCTGATCAGGCTCGCCGGTCTGGCGCTCGCGGCCTCCGCCCCGGCGGCGCAGACCGAACAACTTGAGGCGGCGGTCGATGCGCCGCTGCTGCCGGACAAGCCCTCGGTCGGCATGCCGCTCAGCGACTGGTTCGGCGCCACCCAGTGCGACATCAACGAGAACGTCGCCTGGTCGTGCAAGGCGGGCGGCAAGGTGATCTCGGTCTGCGCTTCGGACCCGGTCTCTGGCGACGAGGGCTACATCCAGTACCGCATCGGCCGGCCGCCGCGCACCGAGCTGGTCTATCCGGCGAGGAAGGTCCCGCCGCGCGGGAAGTTCGCCTTCCGCCTGACGCCGCAGGGCGACGTCGCCTTGAGCTTCTCCAACGGCGGCTACGACTACGAGGTCTACGACATCCTCCGCTCGGAGGAGGACGGCGTGATCGTCAGCAAGGGCGGCAAGGAGGTCGCGCACATCCGCTGCAACGGCGGCGGCACGGGCATGCAGATCGTCCGGCCGGACCTGCTCGGGATCGCGGGCAGCCCCTATGGGAACTGACGGGCGCTACTGCAGCGCCGCGACCGCTTCCTTTCGCACCCCACGCTCCTCGGGCGTGGCCCCGCCGCCGCGGTCCTGGCTCGCCGGCTTGCTGGAGGCCAGGCGCAGCACGTCGAGGTAGCCCGGCGAGGTCAGCATGCCCGGCAGAACGCCCTTGGCCTTCAGGAGGCGCTGGGTGCGGGGCAGGTTGTAGCAAGGCACATGCATGAACATGTGGTGCTCGCAGTGGTAGTTCACCCAGTAGGGGGCCAGGAACGCCCGCTCTAAGAGGTTGGCGTGGGTGCTGCGGGCGTGGCGCAGCGGGTCGGGCTCGTCCTTGGCCACCAGGGCGTGCTCGGCGATGTTGCGCAGGCGCGTGACCAGCGGCAGCCAGGTGGCCGACGGCAGCCACCAGAGCACGAACCAGGCCCACCAGTAGCCGAAGGGCGCGGTGACCGCGATGGTCGCCACCGCGCCGATGAAGAACCGCGGGCGGGACTTCGCGAAGCGGCCGAGGATCGCCAGCACGCTTTCACCCGCCTTGCGCTCGCGGATGCGGCGGAAGAGCGGCGCCCAGCGCTGCTTGAAGTGGGTCTGGCCGGTCAGGTCGCGCACGATCTTGCGGCGCAGGCTGACCCGGGTGATCGGGAAGGGGGCCGAGAGGCCGAGGTCCGGGTCCTCGGCCTGCTGGGCGTACTTGTGGTGGCCGAGGTGATAGGTGCGGTACTGCACGAGGCCGCCGGGGGTCAGGTGCTCGCCGAGGAAGTCGTTGACCTTCAGGTTCGGGTGCAGGGCGCCGTGGGCGGCGTCGTGCATCAGTATGGCCAGGCCCAGCTGGCGCGCGCCGATGATCATCACCGCCAGCGGGATGGTGATGGGGAACGCCATGGCCATGGCGGCGGCCAGGCCGATGACGATCCAGGCGTGGGCGACCAGGGCCGGGCCCTTCCAGGCGGACTTCTTGGCCAGCGGCGCCCACTCCTCGGGGGTGAAGTAGTCCTTGGGGGCGACACGGGCGGCGGCGGCCATCAGCGGTCTCCGGGGCGGGGGTCGTGGTGCAGCAGGGCGGTCATCTCCTCGACGGCCTCGGCGATGGTGGCTTCGGTGGCGCCTTCGCGCAGGGCTACGCCCAGCGCCAGGGTCCAGAAGCGGCGGGCGACGGTGGCGGCGCTCTCGGCCTCCGACCAGCCGCGGCGGTGGCGGGTCTCGCCATAGGCGCGGTCGCCCTCGGCGTGCAGCCGCTCGAAGGTGCGCTCGATCAGCGGCGCCAGGTCCTGGCGGCGGCGGGTGAGGGAGAGGGCCTCGACGAAGAGGGCCAGGCCCGGCGAGCCGATCACCGTCTCGACCAGGCGGCGGTTGTATTCCCGGCCGGTGGCCGCGCCGGCGGCGGCCAGTTCGGCCTGGCGGGCGACGTAGAGCACCTCGCGGCAGGCCGCCTCGACGAAGAGGGCCTCCTTGGTGCGGAAATAGTAGGTGACCTGGCTGGGGAAGGCGCCGGCGGCGGCGGCGATCTCGGCCACCGAGACGCCGGAGACGCCCTTGGCCTTGAAGAGCTCCACGGCCGCATCCAGCAGGCGCGAACGGGTGCGCTTGCCGGGCTCGCGCCCGGCGCGCAGCTCCACGACGGCGGCGGCCTTCGTCATGGGCTTATTTGTATGATATACAAGTCGGCGCGGTCAAGGCGCTCGGCGGCATGATCGCCGGCTGGCCGTGCGTCCTTCGAGACGCCCGCTCCGCGGGCCCTCAGGATGACG
>DASPLZ010000012.1:0-2354 GCA_035627295.1 Phenylobacterium sp.
GCTGTTCGCCATGGCGCTCGGGCCGCACCACGACGAGCTCCTGGACGCGGTGCGGCGCGCCGACGACTTCGACCGCCTGAGCCGGGCGGCCGGCCTTTCGGATCCCTATCGGACCGCCGTGGACGCCGCGACCCGCAGGCCGGCGATCGACGCTTCGACCGTCTCCGCGGCCCAGGCGGCCCTGACGGGCGTCGACGTCGCCGGCGTCACGGCGGCGCAGAAGGCCTTGCAGGGGATCGACATCGGCGGGCTGACCGCGGCCCAGAAGGCCTTCCAGCGCGTGGACATCTCCGGGCTGCTGGCGGCGCAACGGAGCATCGCCGACCTGTCCGGCGCGGTGTCCGTCGGGGCGGAGCTGGCGCGGCTCACGCGCGCCAACCGTCCCGCCTACGACGCCGTCAGCCAGATTCTCGCGGAGCAGACCCGATCCATCCAGGCGGCGCTCGCGGTGACCCGTGGCCCGGAGCTCAGCGCGGCGGCGCAGGCCCTGACGGCGCTCACCGCACCCCGCACTTACTTCGACGACCTGCGCAAACACCTCCACCTCGCCAACCCCGCTGCCGGCCTGGCCGTCCTGGCTGCGGTCCAGACCACGGCTTGGCCGCACCTGGAGATCCGCGACGCCCTGGCCCAGTTCACGGCCCTGCGCCCCGGCTACCAGATGACCGCCGCGCTCGGCCTGACCGCGGCGGCCCCGCGCGGCGTCGCGGCCGACCTCCTGCGCCTCTATGACCGCGCGCCGGACCCCGCCACGCCGGTGTTCGCCGCCGCGGTGCGCACCGTCCACGCCGCGGATGCTGAACCGCGAGACGGCCAGGTCGACGAACTGCGGGCGATGATCCGCGACCTGCAGGTCGAGGTGGCGCGCGAGACGGACCCGGTCCGCCGCCACGGCCTCTACGACATCGTCATGATGATGGGCATGTTCCTTGGGCTGTTGCTCGCCGGCGCAGGCGTCTATGAGGCGCACCTCAGCCGCGTGGGCGACGAGGCGGACCGCCGCGAGCAGGCGGTGTTCCAGGCCGAGACCCGCCAGGCGCAGGCCGAAGCCCGCGCCGAAGCCGCCGAGCGCTACCGCGCCGCCCGCTACGTCGCCACGGACGGTCCGCTGCGCACCGAGCCGCACGCCAAGGGCCCCGTGCTGCAGATCGTCTACGCCGGGCAGCTGGCGGTCGCCAAAGAGCAGCGCGACGGCTGGGTCCTCGTCGAGGTGTTCAGCTACGCACTCGAGCAGTCGGTGACGGGCTGGCTCCCGGCGCGGCGGCTGAAGGTCGGACCCTAGCGTCGACGCAAGGAAATCCGCGCCGGCGGCCAAGGAACTGTCCGCCTTGTCCATCTTGATTTCTAATGGGGTCAGGAGCGGTGAGGCCGGCGTGGAGGAGAACCGTCGCAAGATCGTGGCCTGGGTGGGGACCCACGTCATGCCCTATGAGCCGGGCGTGCGCGCCTGGCTGCGGCGCTCGCTCGTCAGCCCGGAGGACGCCGACGACCTGATCCAGGAGGCCTACTGCCGGCTGGCGGCCCTGGAGTCCGTCGACCACATCGCCCGGCCGGACGGCTATTTCTTCCAGACGGTGCGGATGCTGCTCACCGAACAGGTGCGCCGCTCGCGCATCGTCCGCATCGAAACCGTTACGGAAATCGACTCCCTGTCCATCTATTCGGACGACCCGTCCCCGGAGCGGATCACCGCGGCCCGCCGCGAGCTCGCCCGGGTGCGGGACCTGATCGAGGGATTGCCCGACCGATGCCGGCGCATCTTCGAACTCCGCAAGATCCACGGCGTCCCGCAGCGGGAGATCGCCCGCATGCTGGGCGTCACCGAGTCGACCGTGGAGAACGACGGGGTGAAGGGCATGCGCCTGATCCTCAAGGCGCTCAGAGAGGACGCGGGCGGCTCGGACGCCGCTCCAGTGAAGGCTTACGATGACCGCGCGCGAAACCGCCGACGAGATTGAGGAGGCCGCCGTCCGGTGGCTCTGGCGTCTCGACCGCGAGGGCCGCACGCCGGAGCTCGCGGCCGAGCTCGACGCCTGGCTGGCCGGCGACACCCGCCGCCAGGGCGCCTTCCTGCAGGCCGAGGCCGCCTGGGCGGCGCTCGACCGGGGCCGTCAACTGGCGGGCGTCACCCCGCTGCGTCGGCGTGAGCGTCCGGCAGTCAGCCGGCGGGCGCTGATCGCCGGGGGCGGGACCGCCCTCGCGGCGTCGCTGGCAGGCGTCGCTTACCTGGCCTTCCCCCGCGAGCGCTACGGCACCGCCCAGGGCGAGATCCGGCGCGTGCCCCTGAAGGACGGCTCGACCGCGGCCATCAACACCGCCAGCGTCGTCGAGGTCGACCTCAAACCCGAGATCCG
>DASPLZ010000013.1:0-4866 GCA_035627295.1 Phenylobacterium sp.
CCACAAGAGCAGCGCCGCGATCAGGGCCAGGGAAAGATAGGCGCCGCAGAGCAACGCCAGGGTCAGCCGTCGCATCCTCGTCCGTCGCACCCCGCGAATCGCAGCTCAGTATCGGGCCTTCTCCGGGCGAAAGCGACCGGAATGCGCCCTTGCGGCGATTGGCGTCAGGCGTGACAGGGCCGATCGCACCTGATAATCGTTCGCAGTAGTTGTCCGGGGCGTCCATGTCCGAGCTTGCCGCTGATCTTTCCGTCAGACCCGAGGCCGCGCCTCAGGCGATGGCCCTGAGCCAGGCCCGCCCGGGGCGCCAGGGGATCATCACCTCGGTGGGCCGACATGTGGGCGAGCACGCCGCGGAGATGGAGCGCCGCCTCCTGGAGATGGGCTTCGTCGAGGGCGCGCAGATCGAGGTGCTGCACGAAGGCCCGTTCGGCCGCGACCCGATGGTGGTGCGGCTCGACGACATGCGCGTGGCCCTGCGCCGCGCGGAGGCCGACCTCGTCCAGATCGGCCTGACCGGCGACGCGCCTTGAGCGACACCACCCTTTCCCCGGCGCATGTGGCGCTGGTCGGCAATCCGAATTCCGGCAAGACCGCCCTCTTCAACGCCCTGACCGGCGGCCACCAGAAGGTGGCCAACTACGCCGGCGTGACGGTGGAGCGGAAGGAGGGGCGCCTGACCGCCCCCTCCGGCCGCACGGTGCATGTGCTCGACCTGCCGGGCACCTACTCCCTGCGCGCCCGCAGCCCCGACGAGGAGGTCACCCGCGACGCCGTGCTCGGCCGCCTGGCCGGCGAGCAGCCGCCGGACGTGGTGGTGGTGGTCGCCGACTCCACCAACCTGCGCCTGGTCCTGCGCCTGGCGCTGGAGCTGAAGGCCGTCGGCCGGCCGGCGGTGCTGGCGCTCAACATGTACGACATCGCCCAGCGCCTGGGCCTCAGGATCGACATCGAGGGCCTGTCGCGCGAGCTGGGCGTGCCGATCGTCACCACCGTGGCCACCCGCAAGCGCGGCATCGAGGACCTGGTCCGCCAGGTCGATGAGGTCGCCGCCACCGGCCGCGCCGGGGCCAACGTCTGGCACGAGCCCTCCGCCGCCGAGATCCGCGAGGCCCACCGGCGGGCGCAGGAGATCATGCGCCACCACGTGCGCCCGCCCGAGCGGCCGGACACCTGGACGGGACGCATCGACGGGGTGCTTCTCCACCCTGCGGCGGGCTTCGCTATCCTGCTGGCCCTGCTCTTCCTGATGTTCCAGGCGGTGTTCACCTGGGCCACGCCCCTGATGGACGGCATCGAGGCCGGCTTCGGCGCGCTCAGCGCCCTGATGGCCCGCGTGCTGCCCGAGGGCCTGCTGCTCAGCCTGATCAACGACGGCCTGATCGCCGGCGTCGGCGGGGTGCTGGTCTTCCTGCCGCAGATCCTGATCCTGTTCCTCTTCATCATCGCCCTGGAAGACTCCGGATACATGGCCAGAGCCGCCTTCCTGATGGACAAGGTGATGGGCGGGGCGGGCCTGCACGGCCGGGCCTTCATCCCGCTGCTCTCCAGCTTCGCCTGCGCCATTCCTGGGGTGATGTCGACGCGGGTGATCGACGCCAAGCGCGACCGGCTGACCACCATCCTGGTGGCGCCCTTGATGACCTGTTCGGCGCGCATCCCGGTCTACACCCTGATCATCGCGGCCTTCATTCCGAACGAGCGGGTGTGGGGCGGGCTCTCGCTGCAGGGCCTCGTCATGTTCGGCCTCTACGCCGCCGGCATCGTCAGCGCCCTCGCCGTCTCCTGGGTGATCCGCACGCTGCTTTGGCGCGGGGCCAGCGAGCCCTTCATGATGGAGCTGCCGACCTACAAGTGGCCGGCGATCGAGAACGTCCTGCGCCAGCTCTGGCAGCGGGCGATGATCTTCATCAGCCGCGCCGGCCGCATCATCCTGCCGCTCAGCATCCTGGTCTGGGTGCTGGCCACCTTCCCCGCCCCGCCTCCGGGAGCTACCGGGCCCGCCATCGACTACAGCTTCGCCGGCCGCATCGGTCATTTCCTGGAGCCGGTGTTCGCCCCCATCGGCTTCAACTGGCAGATGGTGGTCGCCCTGGTCCCCGGCATGGCGGCCCGCGAGGTGGCGGTGGCGGCTCTGGGCACGGTCTACGCCGTCGGCGGCGAGGAGGGCGCGACCGGCGCGCTGGAGGCCCTGCTCGCCGCCCAGTGGTCGCTGGCCACGGCCCTGGCCTTCCTGGCCTGGTACGTCTTCGCGCCGCAGTGCGTGGCGACCCTCGGCGTCGTCAAGCGCGAGACCAACAGCTGGCGCTGGATGTGGGTGATGGTGGCCTACATGTTCGCCCTCGCCTACCTGGCGGCGCTGGCGACCTACCACATCGCCGTGGCGCTCGGGGTGGGGTAGTTGGTCCAAGGGGTTGGACCAACTCGCTATCCATGATACGGTGGCGGGATGGGCATTCAGGTCAACATCGCCGAGGCGAAGGCAAAGCTCTCCGAATTGGTCGCCCGCGCCGAGGCGGGCGAGGAAGTCGTGCTCGCCCGAAACGGGGAACCAGTGGTCACGCTCACTCCGAAGAAATCAAAACCTTCGTGTCGTCGACAGCTCGGCATCTGGAATCATCTGAACCTCCAAATCCCCCGCGACCTTTTCATCGGCCCTGACGAAGAGACGCTCGCGGCGGTGGACGGCCCGATCTTTCCAGACAGGAAGTGAAGCTTCTCCTCGACACCCACGTCGTCATCTGGGCGCTGGGTGAGCCGGCCTTGATCCCCGCCCATGTCGGCGATCTGGTCACCGACCCGGCCAACGAGGTTCTGGTCAGCGCCGTCAGCGGCTACGAGATCGAATTCAAACGCCCAAGAAGCGCCGAACTCTCGCGGCTGCCGGCCGACCTCCGCTCAGCTGTGGAGACGGTGGGGTTTTTCTGGCTGCCCATAACGGAGGTCCACGCGATCACCGCCGGACGGTTGCCCAGACTGCATGGCGACCCGTTCGATCGCTTGCTGGCGGCTCAGGGCCTCACGGAAGCCGCCAGCGTCGTCACCGTCGATCCGCTGATCGCGCCCTACGGCGTCCCTACGATCTGGTAGCCCTACCGCGTCGGGACCGGGACCTCGCCGCGATAGTCGTAGAAGCCGCGACCCGACTTGCGGCCCAGCCAGCCCGCCTCGACGTATTTGGTCAGCAGCGGACAGGGGCGGTACTTGGAATCCGCCAGGCCCTCGTAGAGCACGTTCATGATCGACAGCACCGTGTCGAGGCCGATGAAGTCGCCCAGCTCCAGCGGGCCCATCGGGTGGTTGGCGCCCAGCTTCATGGCGGTGTCGATCGACTCCACCGTGCCGACGCCCTCGTAGAGGGTGTAGATCGCCTCGTTGATCATCGGAACCAGCACGCGGTTGACGATGAAGGCCGGGAAGTCCTCGGCGTTGGCGGTGGTCTTGCCCAGCGACTGGGCGAACTGCACCGCCGTCTCGTAGGTGTCGGCGTCGGTGGCGATGCCGCGGATGATCTCCACCAGCTTCATCAGCGGCACCGGGTTCATGAAGTGCAGGCCGATGAACCGTTCGGGCCGGTCGGTGGTCGAGGCAAGCCGGGTGATCGAGATCGACGAGGTGTTGGAGGCCAGAAGAGTGCCTTCGGCCAGGTGCGGCGCCAGCGCCTTGAAGATCGACTTCTTGACGTCCTCGTTCTCGGTGGCCGCCTCGATGGCGAGGTCGGCCGCGCCGATCTGCTGCAGTTCCTCGGCCGGCTTGATGCGGGCGAGGGCCGCGTCCATCGCCGCCTGGTCGATCAGGCCCCGCACCAGCTGGCGGGACAGGTTCTTCTCGATCACGCCGACGCCGGCGTCGATCTTCTCGCGGCTGACGTCGTGCAGCAGCACCTCATAGCCGGCCAGCGCCGTCACATGGGCGATGCCCGTGCCCATCTGGCCCGCGCCAATCACGCCGACCGACTTGATCTGAACCATGCAAATACGCCTTCAAGCGCGGCCACGCCCCCGCTCCGGCCGCAAAAAGTCGCCTGTTCTAGCACGTCATCGCCGCAATGCCGCAATAGCTTTGCTGCAACGCAGCGAAAGCCTTGTCAGGCCTCGGTTTCAGCTTCCCGGGCCACGACCGCCAGCCAGTCGGCCAGCGCCTGGATGCGCGCCAGCTTGCGGCTGTCGGCCCGCCAGACGCAGAAGAAGCCGAAGTTGCCCTTCACCTCCTCCGGCAGCGGGCGGACCAGCCGGCCGGCCTTGAGGTCGCTTTCCACCAGACCCGACCGGGCGAGCGCCACGCCCAGGCCCTCGGCGGCGGCGTTCAGCAGCATCACCGAGTCCTCGAAGAGGAGGCCCGTCTCCTCCGGCGGCTCGACCCCCACCCGCTCGAACCACACCCGCCAGGGCCGCAGGGTCCAGCGAAGCAGGGGCATGCTCGTCAGGCACTCCGGCGAAGTCATCATGTGCGTCTCGGCGAAGGCCGGGCTGCACACCGGGAACAGCGACTCCCAGAGGATCTGCCGGGTCTCCAGGCCCGGCCAGTCGCCGGTCCCCCAGCGCACGCCCACATCCACCCCGTCGGTGGTGAAGTCCGCCCGCCGCTCTTCGACCCGCAGCTCCAGCAGGCCTCCCGGGGTCTCGGCGAACAGGCGCTGCATGCGCGGCGGCAGCCAGCGCTGGGCGAACTGCGGGTCGAGGCTGACCACCAGCGGGTCGCGGTCGGCCGCGGCGGTGAACTCGGCCACGCCGTTCTTCAGGATGTCGAGCGAGCGCCGCACCTGGCGGGCCAGCTTCTCGGCCGCCGGAGTGGGGATCATGGCGTTGCCGCGCCGGTGGAACAGCATCGCCCCGAGCTCGGCCTCCAGCTTGCGGATCTGCTGGC
>DASPLZ010000014.1:0-8162 GCA_035627295.1 Phenylobacterium sp.
CCTGGTGGTGCTGAACACCTGCCACATCCGCGAGAAGGCCACCGAGAAGGTCTATTCCGAACTCGGCCAGATCAAGCTGATGAAGCAGGCGAAGGCGCAGGACGGCGGACGGATGACCATCGCCGTCGCCGGCTGCGTCGCCCAGGCCGAGGGCGAGGAGATCCTGCGCCGCCAGCCGGCCGTCGACCTGGTGGTCGGCCCGCAGGCCTATCACCAGCTGCCCGAACTGATCGCCCGCGCCCACCGGGCCTCTGGCGAGCGCCTGGCCGCCGACTTCGCGGCCGAGGAGAAGTTCGACGCCCTCACCGTCCCGCGGGCGCCGGCGGGCGTGACCGCCTTCCTGACAGTGCAGGAGGGCTGCGACAAGTTCTGCACCTTCTGCGTGGTGCCCTACACCCGCGGTGCGGAGTGGTCGCGGCCGGCGGAGGCCATCGAAGCCGAGGCCCGCGAACTGGCCGCCAAGGGCGTGCGCGAGGTCACCCTGCTCGGCCAGAACGTCAACGCCTACGACGGCGGCGAGGGCGGCCTCGCGGGCCTGGTGCGGCAGCTGGCGCAGATCGAAGGGCTCGATCGCATCCGCTACACCACCTCCCACCCGCGCGACATGGACGAGGCGCTGATCGCCGCCCACGGCGAGGTGGAGGCCTTGATGCCCTACCTGCACCTGCCGGTGCAGTCGGGCTCGGACCGCATCCTCAAGGCCATGAACCGCCAGCATACGGCGGACGACTACCTGCGCCTGATCGAGCGCATCCGCGCCGCCCGCCCGGACATCGCCATGTCCTGCGACTTCATCGTCGGCTTCCCCGGCGAGCGGGAGGCCGACTTCGAGGCGACCCTCTCGCTGGTCCGCGAGGTCGGCTACGCCAGCGCCTTCAGCTTCAAGTACTCCCGCCGTCCGGGCACTCCCGCCGCCGCCCTGCCGGGCCAGGTGGCCGAAGAGGTCAAGGACGAGCGCCTCGCCCGCCTCAACGCCCTGCTGGACGAGCAGCAGAAGGCGTTCAACGCCAGCCAGGTCGGCAGGACCCTGCCGGTGCTGTTCGAGAAGAAAGGCCGCCACCCCGGCCAGCTGGTCGGCCGCAGCCCCTATCTGCAGGCGGTGCACGCCACCGCGCCGGATCGCCTGATCGGCCAGATCGTTCCGGTCAGGATCGAGGGATCGGCGAAGATGAGCCTCGCCGGCGCCCTCGCCGCAGAGCTGGAGCCCGCGTGAGCCGCGCCCCCGAATTCATCGCCCTCTCCGACCGCGCCGCCCGCGCGGTCTCCGGGGCCAACTCCCGCCATGCCGCCCTGATCGAGGACGCCTTCGGCGTGCTGATCGAGACCCCCGGCGGCGGCGTCTCGCTGGACGGCGACTCCAAGGCCCGGGCCAACGCCAAGCGCGTGGTCGAGGCCCTGGCCAAGCGCGCCGAACAGGGGCTGGAGATCGGCGAGGCCGACGTGCGCGTCGCCATCGGCCAGGCGCGCAGCGGAACCGAAGGCCCCGGCCTGCCCAAGGGCCGCAGAGGCCAGGTGGCGCCGAAGACCGCCGCCCAGGCCCGCTACCTCGACGCCCTCGCCAAGGAACCCCTGACCTTCGGCCTCGGCCCCGCCGGCACCGGCAAGACCTTCCTCGCCGTCGCGCACGGCGCGGGGCTTCTGCTGCGCGGCGAGGTCGACCGGCTGATCGTCTCGCGCCCGGCCGTCGAGGCCGGCGAGAAGCTCGGCTACCTCCCCGGCGACCTCTCCGAGAAGGTCGACCCCTACATGGCCCCGGTCTGGGAAGCGCTCACCGACATCCTGGGCGTCGACCAGTTCCGCCGCCGGCGCGAGAAGGGCGAGATCGAACTGGCCCCCATCGCCTTCATGCGCGGCCGCACCCTTTCCCACGCCTACGTCATCGTCGACGAGGCGCAGAACGCCACCCGTCTGCAGATGAAGATGGTGCTGACCCGCCTGGGCGAAGGCGCCCGCATGGTGGTGACGGGCGATCCCAGCCAGATCGACCTACCCAACGCCCGCGATAGCGGCCTCGCCCATGCCGTGGCCATCCTGGAAGGGGTCGAGGGCGTGGCCGTCTCGCGGTTCTCCGCGGAGGACGTGGTGCGCCACCCGCTGGTGGAGCGCATCGTGCGGGCCTACGAGGCCGACGCCACCCGCAAGGCGAAGGCGGGCGATTGATCGACGTCGAGATCGAGGCCGAGGCGTGGTCGGCGGCCCTGCCGGACGCCGAGGCGCTGGCGCGCCAGGCCGTCGAAGCGACTCTGTCCCTCCCCCTCGTGGGAAGGGTGGACCGCGAAGCGGGACGGGTGGGGGCCGCGCCGGCCGCTCGGCAGTCCCCCACCCGACCGGCGCGTTCCGCGCCGCCCACCCTCCCCACAAGGGGGAGGGAGACCAGCGTCACCATCCTGCTCGCCGACGACGAGACCGTCCGCGACCTCAACGCCCGTTTCCGCGGCAAGGACTACGCCACGAACGTCCTCTCCTTTCCCGCCCCGCCGAACCCGGAGAATCACCTCGGCGACGTGGCCCTCGCCTACGGCGTCTGCGCCCGCGAGGCGGCCGAACAGGGCAAGCCGCTGGCGCACCACCTGCAACACCTTGTGGCGCACGGCGTGCTGCACCTGCTAGGCTACGACCACGAGGCCGATCCGGACGCGGACGTCATGGAAGGCCTCGAACGTGAAATCCTGGCGGGTCTGGGGGTCGCCGACCCCTATGCCGCCGAACAGGGAAAAGATGCCTAGCGACGGCTCTACCCCCGCGCCCGGCCCGCGACATTCGCGTGGCGTCCGGGCGCTTCTCCGCCGGTTCCGCAAGGCCCGTCCGGCCGCCTCCGAGCCGGAGCCGATGGTGCAGGCCAACGGCCACGACCTGGTGGACCAGGCCCAGGCCTTCCAGAGCCTGCGCGTCGAGGACGTGATGACGCCGCGCGCCGACATCATCTCCGTCGAGATCTCCACCCCCCTCTCCGAGGTCGTCTCCCGCTTCGTCGAGGCCGAGCATTCGCGCATGCCGATCTACCGGGAAACCATGGACGACCCGGTGGGCGTGGTGCACGTCAAGGACGTCTTCCGCGTGCTCGCCTCCGACCCGCCGCTGGCCTCGCCCGACGAGGCCATCCTGCGGCGCCTCCGCCGCGAGGTGCTCTACGTGCCGGGCTCCATGCGCGCCGCCGACCTGATGGTGCGCATGCAGGCCAGCCGCATCCACATGGCCCTGGTGATCGACGAGTTCGGCGGCACCGACGGCCTGGTCACCCTCGAGGACTTGGTCGAGGCCGTGGTCGGCGACATCGACGACGAGCACGACGAGGCCGCCAGCGCGCCCATCCTCACCCGTCCCGGCGGCGTCTTCGAGGCCGACGCCCGCGCCCCGCTGGAGGACCTGGAGGCCGCCGTCGAGGCGCGGCTGACCCCCGAAGACCTGGAGGAGGAGGTCGACACCGTCGCCGGCCTCGTCACCACCCTGGCCGGCCGGGTGCCGCAGCGCGGCGAGGTGATCGCCCACCCCGGCGGCTTCGAGTTCGAGGTGCTGGACGCCGACCCCCGGCGGGTCAAGCGCGTGCGCCTGCGCCCGGCCACGGCCGCGCCGGCGACCGAGGCCGCGCCCTGACGCAGCTGGCCGAACGGCTCGGCCGGGGCTGGCCGGCGCGCGGCCTGGCGCTCGCCGCCGGAATCGCCGCGGCCCTCGCCCATCCGCCGTTCGGCGTGCTGCCGGGCCTCCTCGGCTATGCGGCCCTCCTGTGGGGGCTGGACGCCGCCGGCGAGCCCCGCGCCCTGCGCTCGGCCTTCCTGCGCGGCTGGCTGGCCGGGCTCGGCTATTTCGCGGTCGGGGTCTTCTGGGTGACCGAGGCCTTCCTGGTCGATGCGGCCACCTACGGCTGGATGGCGCCCTTCGCCCTGGTGCTGCTGGCGGGCGGGCTGGCGCTGTTCTGGGGCCTCGCCGGCGTCCTCTACCGCCTGGCTGCGGGCGGAGGGCGCAGCATCCTGCGCGTGCTCGCGTTCGCCGGCGCCCTGGCGCTCGCCGAGTGGCTGCGCGGCAACATCCTCACCGGCTTTCCCTGGAACCTGCCGGGCGAGAGCTGGCGGGCCGGCTCGGCCGTCTCGCAGACCGCCGCCCTGGTCGGCGCCTACGGCCTCTCTTGGCTGACCCTCGCCGTCGCCGCGGCGCCGGCGGTGATGCTCGACGCCGCCCCGCGGGCGCGGCGCCTGGCGGCCGTGGGGATGGCCGCCGCGACCCTGGCGGGCCTCTGGACCTTCGGCGCCTTGCGGCTGGCCGACGCCTCAGGGCCCGAGCCCGGCGCGCCGCGCGTGCGGCTGGTGCAGGCCAACATCGACCAGAAGGAGAAGTGGCGGCCGGAGAACCTGGAGCCGATCTTCGCCACCTACCTGGCGCTCAGCGCCCGGCCCTCGGCGCGGGCGCCCGACGTCATCGTCTGGCCCGAGGGCGCCTTGCCGGCGGTGATCGACGAGCTGCTGCAGCCCGGCTCGCGCCATGTGCGCCGCCTGGAGAACATGCTGAGGCCGGGCCAGACCCTGCTGATCGGGGCCAACCGCGTCGACTGGGGGCGGAACGGCCAGCTCGACTATTTCAACAGCCTGATCGCCTTCCAGGACTCCCCCCGGGGCCTGACCATCCCGGCGCTCTACGACAAGCACCGCCTGGTGCCGTTCGGCGAGTTCATGCCGCTGGGCGAGCTGGCCACGCGGGTCGGCTTCCGCAGCCTGGTGCACATGCCCGAGGACTTCACCGCCGGGCCGTCGCCGCGGCCGATGCGGATCGAGGGCCTGCCCGCCCTGCAGCCGCTGATCTGCTACGAGGCCCTCTTCCCGCGGCTCGCCGCCGGCCCGCGGCCCCGCTGGCTGCTCAACATCTCCAACGACGCCTGGTTCGGCAAGACCAGCGGCCCCCTGCAGCACCTCAACCTCGCCAGCTACCGCGCCATCGAGGCCGGCCTGCCGATGGCGCGGGTCACGCCCACCGGGGTCACCGCCATGATCGACGCCTATGGCCGCGTCGTCCCCGGACAACGGCTGGGCCTGGGCCGCTACGGCGTGGTCGATACGGCCTTGCCGCCGGCCCTGGCCCCGACCCCCTACGGCCGCTCAGGCGAACTCGCTTTCTGGTTGATGGTGCTCGCCTCTGGCGCAACCGGCTTGACCATGCGACTAAAAGGCCAGGGTGAAAACCGGGTCCTGCCCGACGGAAAGTCCGGATAGAAATGAGCGACAAGGAACCGCGCGCACCAGACCCGATCGATGTCCACGTGGGTCGGCGCATCCGTGACCGCCGGCGGGCGCTGGAGATCAGCCAGGAGCGGCTGGCCGAGGGGATCGGCGTCACCTTCCAGCAGGTGCAGAAGTACGAGAAGGGGACCAACCGGGTCAGCGCCTCCAAGCTGTTCCAGACCGCCGCGGTGCTGGAGACCGACATCGGCCATTTCTTCGACGGCCTGAAGACGCCCGCGGCCGGCTTCGCCGAGCCCGGCGCCGACTTCGTCATGGACCTGATGAGCACCGCCGAGGGCCAGGAGCTGGCGGCGCTCTTCCCGCGCCTGCGCCACCCGCGCGTCCGCAAGCAGGTGCTGGCGCTGATCCGCTCGCTGGTGGAAGAGGAAGAGGGTTAAGGCCGCCACGCGGCCTTGCAGGGCATAAAGCTTGCTTTATATGTGCCGCGCCCTTCCGCGAGCGCGCGCGTCCCATTCCGGAGTTCCCGTTGAGCCGCCAGTCCTACATCTTCACCAGCGAAAGCGTGTCCGAAGGCCATCCGGACAAGGTCGCCGACCGCATCTCCGACACCGTGGTGGACGCCTTCCTGGCCGAAGAGCCGGAAGCGCGCGTCGCCTGCGAGACCCTGGTGACCACCAACCGCATCGTCCTGGCCGGCGAGGTGCGCGCCTCGTCCAAGGACAAGACCAAGCAGATCATCAAGGAGCTGGAGCCCAAGGTCCGCGAGGCGATCAAGGACATCGGCTACGAGCAGAGGGGCTTCCACTGGCAGAAGGCGAAATACGCCTGCTACCTGCACGGCCAGTCGGCCCATATCGCCCAGGGCGTGGACTCCTCGGAGAGCAAGGACGAGGGCGCCGGCGACCAGGGCATCATGTTCGGCTACGCCTGCGACGAAACGCCGGAGATGATGCCGGCCACCCTGCAGTACTCGCACAACATCCTGAAGAAGCTGGCCGAGGTGCGCCACTCCGGCGAGCGACCGGAGCTGGAGCCCGACGCCAAGAGCCAGGTCACCCTGCGCTATGAGGACGACAAGCCCGTCGAGGTGCTGAAGATCCTCGTCTCCACCCAGCACAAGAAGCGCTTCGGCCTGCAGCGCGCCACCTCCAGGCGCGTCGAGGCCCTGATCAAGCCCTACCTGGAGCAGGTGTTCCCGGACGGGCTGATCACCAAGAAGACCCAGTGGATCGTCAATCCGACCGGCCGCTTCGAGATCGGCGGGCCCGACGGAGACGCGGGCGTCACCGGCCGCAAGATCATCGTCGACACCTACGGCGGCGCGGCCCCGCACGGCGGCGGCGCCTTCTCCGGCAAGGACCCGACCAAGGTCGACCGCTCGGCCGCCTACGCCTGCCGCTACCTGGCCAAGAACGTGGTCGCCGCGGGCCTGGCGCGCCGCTGCACCATCCAGATCAGCTACGCCATCGGCGTGGCCCAGCCGCTCAGCTTCTACGTCGACCTGCACGGCACCGGCGTGATCGACCCGGCGATCCTGGAGGCCAAGCTCCCCGAGCTGATCGGCGGCGCCACCCCGCGTGCGATCCGCGAGCACCTGGGCCTCAACCGCCCGATCTACGCCCGCACCGCCGCCTACGGCCACTTCGGCCGCACGCCGGACAACGAGGGCGGGTTCTCCTGGGAACGCACCGACCTCGGCAACGAGCTGCGGACGCTGGCTTAGACTTCTCCCTCCCCCTCGTGGGGAGGGTGGACCGCGAAGCGGGACGGGTGGGGTCTCGCCGACTCGCCGCCGTCGCTGAGATTCAGTAGTCCCCCACCCGACCGGCGCGTTCCGCGCCGCCCACCCTCCCCACGAGGGGGAGGGAGAACGAGACGATGACCGACCCCGCCCACCCGCCGCTGCGCTCCTTCGGCCGGCTGAAGTCGCGGCCCATCAAGCCGCGGCAGGCGGCGCTGATGGAGACCCTGCTGCCGCGCCTGCGCCCGCCGGCCGGGCCGTTCCACCCGGCGGGCCTCATGCCCGGCGCCGCCGAGGTGTGGCTGGAGATCGGCTTCGGCGGCGGCGAGCACATGGCCGAGCAGGCCGCACGCCGGCCCGACGTGCTGATCCTCGGCGCCGAGCCCTTCCAGAACGGCGTCGCCAGCGCCGTGCGCCACGTGGACGAGCGGGCCTTGCAGAACGTCCGCATCCATGACGGCGACGCCCGCGAACTCCTCGCGCGCCTGCCGGACGCCTGCGCGACGCGCCTCTTCATCCTCTTTCCGGACCCCTGGCCCAAGGCGCGGCACAACAAGCGCCGCATCGTCCAGCCGGAGACGATCGTCGAATTCGCCCGCGTCCTGCAGCCCGGCGGGCGCCTGCGTTTCGCCACCGACTGGGGCGACTACGCCGACGAGGCCCTGGCGCGCTTCCTGGATTCGCCGCTTTTCGACTGGCCGGCAAGCCGCGCCGACGACTGGCGCGTCCCGCCCGCCGACCACGTCACCACCCGCTACGAGGAAAAGCGCCTCGGCGACGTGCCGCCGGTGTTCCTGGATTTTGTCAGGGCCTGAAGACGCGCCATAAGCGGCGCCATGCGCATCCGCCCGACCGTCCGCATCCTGCTGCTCGACCCCGAGGACCGGCTGCTGCTGATGCGCGGCCGCCTGCCCAGCCAGCCGGACAGTCCCGCCTTCTGGTTCACCTGCGGCGGCGGGATCGAGCCGGGCGAGAGCGTGGAGGAGGCCGCCCGCCGCGAGGCGCTGGAGGAGACCGGCCTCGCCGTCGAGATCGGCCCGGCCGTTTGGCGCAGCGAGGGCGTGATGCCGCCCATCGAGGCCGGCGGCGAGCCGATGCTGTTCAAGGAAACCTTCGTCGTCGCCCGCTGCGCCGGCGGCGAGCTCTGCCGCGACGGCTGGACGGAGCTCGAGCGCCGCTTCATGGACGACGCCCGCTGGTGGACCCTGGCGGAGATCGAAGCCTCCACCGAGACCATCTACCCCATCGGC
>DASPLZ010000015.1:0-2824 GCA_035627295.1 Phenylobacterium sp.
AGCTGCGCGAGACGCCGGCCTTCACCCGCGACGGGGTGAAGATCGCCCTGCTGATGAATGCGGGCCTCGACGTGGACCTGGAGAGCCTGGCCGACACGGGCGCGGAGGGCATCGGCCTCTTCCGCACCGAGTTCCAGTTCATGGTCGCCGAGGAGCTGCCGCGCTTTTCCGCCCAGACGCAGCTCTATGCGCGGGTGCTGGACGCCGCCGGCGACCGGCCGGTCACCTTCCGCACCCTCGACCTCGGCGGCGACAAGGTGCTGCCCTACCTGGAGGCGGACCGCGAGGAGAACCCGGCGCTTGGCTGGCGGGCCGTGCGGATGGGGCTCGACCGGCCGGCGCTCCTGCGATTGCAGCTGCGCGCGCTGATCGCCGCCAGCCGGGGGCGTCCGCTCAGGATCATGTTCCCGCTGGTGGCCAGCGTCGATGAGTTCCGCAACGCCCGCGCCTTCGTCGACCAGGAGGTGGCCTGGGCGGTGCGCCGTGGCCGGCCGCCGCCGTCGCGGCTGGACGTCGGGGCGATGATCGAGGCGCCGTCGCTGGTCTGGCACCTGGACGCGCTGCTGCCGATGACCGACTTCGTCTCGGTCGGCACCAACGACCTGACGCAGTACCTGTTCGCCGCCGACCGCGGGAACCCGCGGGTGTCGGACCGCTACGACACGCTCTCGCCGCCCTTGCTGCGCGCCCTGCAAGCGATCCAGCAGGGGTGCGCCGACACCGGCACGCAGGTCTCGGTCTGCGGCGAGATGGCCGGCCGGCCGCTGGAGGCCTTCGCCCTGGTGGCGCTGGGCTTCGACCGGCTTTCGATGCCGCCGCAGGGGGTGGGGCCGGTCAAGCAGATGGTGCTGTCCTGCGATCGCGAAGCCGCCCGCCGCGGCGTCGCCGCATTGTTGCGCAGCAATGCCGGTTCGGTCCGCAACGAGATCGAAACCCTGGCGCGCAAACTCTATGTCGCCGTCTGATGCGCCACGGGGTCGCGGGGCTGGTTAGGGCATTGAATTCCGAGGAGTCCATTGGTACCCCGCAAGGATCGGTTAACCATGTTCTCTTCACATGGTCGCGGGCGTTCTTGGCTCCGATTCTGGGGCCGGCGACGCGCATCAGGGGCGACGGCGCATATGCCGCTGGATACGGGTCACCTGTCGCAGGCGCAGCTCGCTGAGAGCGAGGCGGCCAACCACGACTTCTTCGAAGCCTTCGCCCCGACGATCGACCAGGGCGCGCATGTGGGCGAGGCGCTGAAGGCGGCGCGGGAGTACCACGGCGTCTCCCTCGAGCGCCTGGCCGAGATCACCAAGGTCCGCGCGAACTATCTGGCCGCCATCGAGGAGATGCGGCTCTCCGATCTGCCGTCGCGCCCGTTCGTGGCCGGTTACATCCGCGCCTATGCCCGCGCGCTCGGCCTGGACGGCGACCTGGCCGCCGCCCGGTTCAACGCAGCCGGGCCGGTGGGAGAGTCCAGGCTGCCGAACCCGCTGGGCGTCGAAGCCGGGCCGGACAACCGCGTGGGCCTGGTGTTCACCATCGGCCTGGTCCTGATCGGGGCGATCGTGCTCTGGAACGTCGTCCAGCGGCTCCTGCCCGACAATCCGTCCCCCGCCCAGGCGCAGCACGCCGCCGTCAAACAGGCCGCGCTGAAGGCGCCAGCCGCCGTCGCCGGGCCCGGCGGGGCCGCCATAGACCTCGGCGCGCCGCTGCCGGCGCCGGTGGAATCCACCACGCCTCCGCCCTACGAGACCCCTGGCCTCGCCGCCGCCACGGCCGCCGCTCAGCCTGGCGACACGGTCACCGCCTTGCCGGACGTGCGCGAGCCCGCCGAACCCGTTCCGCCCGCGCCGCCGCCGGTCGGGCCGTTCCAGCCGAAGGGCCAGGTGTTCGGCGCCGCGCCGGAGGCCTCGGTCGTGACGCTGCAGGCCAGGAAGCCGACCTCGATCATCGTGCGCGGCGCGGGCGACCAGGTGCTGTTCGCCCGCCAGCTCGCCGAGGGGGAGGCCTACCGCGTCCCGGCCGTGCCCGGCCTCGTGGTGGACTCGCCGATGACCGAGGCGGTCGACGTCTATGTCGGCGGCCAGGGCAAGAGCATCCTGCCGCCGGGCGTGACGCCGGTCAGCAAGTTGGTCGGCGCCTAGGCTTCCACCGGCAGCCAGAAGTCGACGACCTCTCCGGGGGCGATTGATGAACTGGAGGAGCCCGCAAACGGCGCGTTTCGAAGGACGCATTGGCTCGCCGCCGACGAAGCCCTATTTTGCACCGCGATGAGCACCGACCCCACCCATCACCGTCCCTGGCGGCGGATCGACCGCCGGCCCTCGCGCAAGATCCGCGTGGGCGATGTGGAGGTGGGCGGCGGCGCGCCGATCACCGTGCAGTCGATGACCAACACCCTCACCGCCGACGCCAGGGCGACCATCGAACAGGTGCGGCAGCTGGAGGAGGCGGGAGCGGACATCGTCCGCGTGTCCTGCCCGGACGAAGACTCCACCGCGGCCTTTCGGGAGATCGCCAGGGCGGCGCGGGTCCCGCTGGTGGCCGACATCCATTTCCACTACCGGCGCGGCATCGAGGCGGCGGAGGCCGGCGCGGCCTGCCTGCGGATCAATCCCGGCAATATCGGCTCGCCGGCGCGGGTGAAGGAGGTCATCCAGGCCGCCCGCGACCATGGCTGCTCGATGCGGATCGGGGTCAACGCCGGCTCGCTGGAGCGCGACCTGCTCGAGCAGTATGGCGAGCCTTGCCCGGAGGCGATGGTCGAGAGCGCGCTCCGCCACGCCCGCATCCTGCAGGACCACGACTTCCACGAGTTCAAGATCAGCGTGAAGGC
>DASPLZ010000016.1:0-5299 GCA_035627295.1 Phenylobacterium sp.
CTGCTGGCTGACCGCGCCGTGGGTGGCCGAAAGCTCGTCCGCCGCGCGGCTGTAGCTCTTGTGTCGGGCGGCCGCCTCCATGGCGCGCAGGGCGAAGAAAGCGGGCAAGCGGGACATGGCGCAGGCTGTTAGCGCGACTCACATCGCCGAGCAAAATCTATCGTTGGCAAAACAGCGGTCGGATCGCCAGTTTCCCTCTCGGCAGCACTGCCGTTCTCCCACCCCCGTCAAGGAAACATCCCATGAAGGCTCAGCTTCTCGCGCTGGCCGCCGGCCTGCTCGTCGCTTCCGCCGCCCAGGCCGAAGCCCCCTCGCAGGCGTTCTTCACCGAAGCCCGCGAGGCCGCCGACGCGCGCCTGGCCAAGCAAGGCGTCGACCTCGCCGGCCAAAGCCTGTCCATCCGTGGCCACCTCGGCAACGACGCCCGCCTCAACGGCGTCAAGATCGCCCGCTCCTCCGGCTCGCGCGAGCTGGACGACGCGGTGGTCAAGGCCCTGCGCAACCTCAAGGTCACAGCCCCGCCCGCCCTCGTCGGCCGTGACGTGACCGTCGAACTCGGCGGGGCGACCCCGACCGCCGCCGCCGCGTCGCACTGAGGTCTAGAGGGGCGACGTCCGGTTCACGTGGCCCATCTTGCGGCCCGGCTTGACGTCGCGCTTGCCGTAGAGGTGCGGACGGGCTGAGGGGTCGGCGGCGAAATCCCGCCACCCCTCGGCTTCGTCGCCCAGGAGGTTGACCATCTCCACCTGGGCGATGGCCTCGGTCGGCCCCAGCGGCCAGCCGGCGACCGCCCGGATGTGCTGCTCGAACTGGCTGACCGCGCAGCCGTCCTGCGTCCAATGTCCGCTGTTGTGCACCCGCGGGGCGAACTCGTTGACCAGCAGGGAGCCGTCGGCGAGCTCGAAGAGCTCCACGCCGATCACCCCGACATAGCCCAGCCCCCGCAGGATCGCCTCGGCGATCCGCCGGGCCGCATCCTCGGTCGAGGCCGGAACCTGCGCCGGCGCGCGGGTAAAGCGCAGCACCCCCGCCTCGTGCACGTTCTCGCCCAGCGGATAGACGGCGATCTCCCCGTCGCGCCCGCGCGCGGCGATCACCGAGAGCTCGCGCACGAAGGCCGCCTTGGCCTCCAGGATCGCCTTGCGCCCGCCGAGCGCGTCGAAGGCTTCGGCAGGGTCCGAGCCGACGCCGACCCAGACCTGGCCCTTGCCGTCGTAGCCCTCGCGGCGGGTCTTCAGGAGGGACGGCGCGCCAAGCCGCGCCACCGCATCCGCCGCCTCCTGCGCCGACGACACCGCCTCGAAGGCCACGGTCGGCGCTCCGACGTCATTGACGAAGCGCTTCTCCTCCAGCCGGTCCTGCGACACCGCCAGGGCGCGCGCGCCCGGCGCGACCTCGGCGCCCAGCTCCAACAGGCGCTCGACGCTGGCGGCCGGCACGTTCTCGAACTCGAAGGTGATGACGTCGGAGATCCGCGCCAGCGCCTCAAGGGCCTCCAGGTCGTCGTACTCGGCGACGATGCTGTGCGCGGCCACCCGGGCGGCGGGGCTGTCGGCGTCCGGCTCCAGCACCGCCACGTCGAAGCCCAGCCGCGCGGCGGCCAGCGCCAGCATGCGGCCCAGCTGGCCGCCGCCGAGGATGCCGATGGTCGATCCGGGCGGGAGCGGAAAGCGGCTCATGCGGCGGCGATCAGTCCTCGACGGTCTCGGCCACGCCGGCGCTCTGGCTGGCGCGGGCGACGGCGAGGCGCTCGGCCAGGCCGGGATCAGAAAGCGCCAGGATCTGAGCGGCCAGCAGGCCTGCGTTCCGCGCGCCCGCCTCGCCGATGGCCAGCGTCCCGACCGGGATGCCGGCGGGCATCTGGACGATGGAGAGCAGGCTATCCATCCCCTTCAGCGCCTTGGACTCGATCGGCACGCCCAGCACCGGCAGCTCGGTCATCGAGGCGGTCATGCCCGGCAGGTGCGCGGCTCCGCCGGCGGCGGCGATGATCACCTTCACGCCGGCGGCCTTGGCCCCCTTGGCGAAGGCGTACATCCGCTCGGGCGTGCGGTGGGCCGAGACCACCTTGGCCTCATAAGCCACGCCCAGCGCCTCCAGCGCCTCGGCGGCGGCCTTCAGGGTCGGCCAGTCGGACCGGCTGCCCATGATGATGGCGACGGGCGGCGCGCTCGCGCTCATCGACGAAAACCCCCGTTTGCGGAAAGGCGCGGAGTATAGGCGCCGACCTTGCCGCCGCAACCGATCCCGTTAAGCTTTCGAAGAGCCGGGAACCAAGGGGGTGATTCTCGGCGGGACCGCGCGGCATGAAGATCCTAGGGGCCCAGAGCGAAGCCTTCGCGGTGATGCGCCGTCGCGCCCTGGCCCTCGCCGGCGCCAAGGTGGCCGCGCCCGGCCGCGCCGCGCCGGCCGATTCCACCGATTTCCTCGGCCTCTCGGAAGCCGACCTGACGCCGGCGGTGCAGGGCGCGGTGCAGACCCTGCTCTCCGAGATCGACGACCTGCGCGGCGAGGTGAAGCGTCTGAAGGACCGCCTGTCGGAGACCGAGGGCCTCGCCGACCGCGACGTGCTGACCCCGCTCCTCAACCGCCGCGCCTTCGTGCGCGAGATCGGCCGCGCCCAGGCCTTCGCCGAGCGCTACGGCTCGCCGGCCGCGGTGGTCTATTTCGACCTCGACGGCTTCAAGGCGGTGAACGACCGCTTCGGCCACCCGGCCGGGGATCTGGCGCTGAAGGCGGTGGCCGAGCGGCTTTCCACCCACATCCGCGGCTCGGATCTCGCCGCCCGGCTCGGCGGGGACGAGTTCGGCGTGCTGCTCGCCCAGGCCGACCTCGAGGCGGCGCAGGCCAAGGCGGCCTCCCTGCAGCGGCTGATCGAGGCCCAGCCGGCAGACCTCGGCGAGTGGTCGGCCCCCTTGCGCATCTCCTTCGGCGTGCGCGCCCTCGACCCCGGCGTCGATCCCGAGCACCTGCTGGGCGAGGCCGACGCGGCGATGTTCGCCCAGAAGCGGGCCCGCGCCCTGGGCTGATCGTCAAGTGCTGGACTTCCCTTGCGTTGGCCGCTCACCGTGGCCAGGGCCAACCGCGCGATCGGAAACAGGGCGGAGCCCCGAGGAGGCGCACGATGAGCCAGGCCGCCGACAGCGTGACCTATGAGGTCGAGGGTCACATCGCGACCATCACCCTCAACCGGCCCGAGCAGCGCAACGCGCTGAACTTCGACGCCTACGACCGGCTGGAGAAGGCTTTCCGCCAGGCGGTGAGCGATCCGGAGGCCCGCTGCGTGATCGTCACCGGCGCCGACCCGGCCTTCTGCTCGGGCGACGACGTGCGCGAGATCATGGCCGGGCCGAAGGGCATCGCCACGCCGTCCAGCGCCCCCGTGGTGCGCCACCGCCCGACGCCTGCGGCCATGGCGGCGCTGGAATGCGACAAGCCGGTGATCGCCGCCGTCAACGGCGCGGCGGTGGGCTGGGGCATGGAGCTTGCGCTCTACGCCGACATCCGCATCGCCTCGGAGAAGGCCAGGTTCGCCGAACTCTTCATCAAGCGGGGCCTGGTCTGCGACGTCGGCGGCTTCTACCGGCTGCCGGCCATCGTCGGCCCGGCCAAGGCGGCCGAGCTCCTCTTCACCGGCGAGGTCATCGACGCTCAGGAATCCCTGCGCATCGGCCTGGTGCGCGAAGTCACGCCGCACGGCGAGCTGATGGCCCGCGCCCGCGACCTCGCGAGCCGCATCGCCGCCAACCCGCCGCTGGCGCTGCGTTACATGAAGGAGGGCCTGCGCCGCGCCGCCTACGGCGACCCGCGCGAGCTCGGCGCCTGGGCGATCGAGACCATTCGCCGGCTCGCCGCCACCGAGGACCACAGGGAAGGCGTGGCCAGCTTCCTCGAAAAGCGCGAGCCGGTGTTCCGCGGGCGCTGACGGCCGGAAGCCGAGCAGCCGTGCGTCCTTCGAGACGCCCGCTCGCGGGCTCCTCAGGATGACGACGTTCGTAGAGCGCAACCCACCTTAGTCATGGTGAGGAGCGGCCCGCAGGGACGCGTCTCGAACCACGCACGGCAAGCCCGCGCCCTACGCCGGCTTCCTGAACTTCAGCACGAACTGGTCGGTCTTCCCCCGGATCGAGGGGTCGAACACGTTCGCCGTGCGCGGGTCGGCCGGCTGGTCGAGCAGCTGGCTCTCGGCCTCCAGCTTGAAGCCGGCCGCCTCGATCTCCTTCTTGGCCTGCTCGAGGTCGATGCGGTGCAGGCCGTCGGCGGTGGCCACCAGCTCCGCGCCGGCCTTGGCCTCGTGGTCGACCACCAGGAAGACCCCGCCGGGCTTCAGCGACTTGAAGATCTCGGCGTTGATCGCGCCGGCCGCCGTCGGCGGGAAGGGCTTCAAGTGCAGGTCGTGGTAGTTCTGCACGGTGATGACCATGTCGAGGTTGTCCGGCAGGTCGAAGGCGCCGAAGCTGGCCGAATTGGCGGTCACGTTGGCCCGCTCGGCGGCGACCTTCTTCAGACTTTCGCCATAGTTCGCCGAGAACTGGATGAACTCCGCCGGCTGGTAGGCGAAGACCTTGCCCTTGGGGCCCACCGCGCCCGAGAGGATGCGGGTGAAATAGCCGCCGCCGATGATGAAGTCGGCCACGTGGTCCCCCTCCTTCACCCCGGCGAAGGCCAATAGCTCGCCGGGCTTGCGGGCCGCGTCGCGCTCGGCGTCGGCGGCCGGCCGGCTCTTGTCGGCGAGGGCGGCGGCGATGTTGGCGGGAACCTCGGCCGCGGCGGCGCCGGCGAAGGCCAGGGCCGCGGCGGCCACGAGGGAAAGCTTCAGATGACGGGCCATGCGCCCCTCCCTTGATCGTTTGGGGCGCACCCTAGCACAGCTGCGCCTTGGGCGAGGCCGATGCTTCCCCTGCGGGAGCGTTGACCCGGCCGCGCCAGACTCGCAGGTTGCCCAGGCGGTCGCGGCCACGCGGCGAAGACCGGATCGGAACCTGCTGATGAACGCCCATACGAAGATCTCCGAGGCCGACGAGCGCGCCTTCCTCGACGCCATCGACAAGTGGATCGAGAAGAAGGTCGCCCCCGTCGCCATGCAGCTGGAGCACGCCGACGAGTGGCCGGCGGACCTTGTGAACGACATGGTCGAGCTCGGCCTCTTCGGCGCCCTGATCGAGCCGAAGTACGGGGGCCTCGGGCTCGACGCCAAGACCTACTCGCGCATCGTGGCGCGCATCTCCGAGGAGTGGATGAGCCTGACCGGCGTCTTCAACTCCCACCTGATGATGGCGCTGATCGTCCAGAAGTTCGG
>DASPLZ010000017.1:0-2201 GCA_035627295.1 Phenylobacterium sp.
GCGGGAGGGCGTGTCGCTGCAACAGCTCGTGGACGGCCTCAACGCGCTCGGCATCGGCCCCCGCGACATGATCGCCATCCTTCAGGCCATCAAGGCCGCGGGCGCGATCCAGGCCGACATCGAGGTGATGTGATGGCCGACCTTGCGATCACCCCGAACCTCCTGAAGGCCGCGCCCACCGCCACAGCCGCCGACCTCGCCAAGCGCGGCGAGATCAAGAGGACGGCTCAGGAGTTCGAGAGCCAGTTCCTCTCGGTGATGCTGGGCCAGATGTTCACCGCCACCGACCTCGGCGCCCCGTTCGGCGGCGGGCCGGGCGAAGACATGTTCAAGTCGTTCATGACGGACGCCTTCGCCAAGCAGATGGCGAAGTCCGGCGGCATCGGCGTGGCCGACGCGGTGGGGCGCGAGATGCTGAAGATGCAGGGATTGACGGAGTAAGCTCATGGCGTTGATGGCCTCGGACGCGACCGACCGGGTGGAGCAGCTGATCCTGCTCACCGACCGCCTGACCGGGCTGATCGCCCTGGAGGCGCAGGCCTTCGAGGCGCGCCGGCCGCACGAGGCGGCGCAGTACCTCGACGAGACCCAGCGGCTGGCCAACCTCTATCGCCACGAGAGCGCGCGGGTGCGGCGCGAGCCGGACATGGTCGCCTCCGCGCCGGCCGACCAGCGCACGCGCCTCCTGCGCGCCACTGAGGCGTTCGACGCGGTGCTGGCCCGCCAGGCGCGGGCGCTGGAGGCCGCCAAGACCGTCACCGAGGGCTTGGTGAAGGCCATCGCCGAGGAAGTCGCCAGCCAGCGCAGCGCTGGACTGGGCTACGGCGGGCTGTCCACGAACGGCGCCGCGACGGCGATCACCCTGAACCAGAGCGCCTAGCGTCCTTCTCCCAGTCGGGAGAAGGAAAGACGCGCCGAAGGCGCGGCGAGGATGAGGGGTTGCGGCCTCTCCGGATAGGTCCCTAACCCCTCACCCTCCCGCTCGCTGCGCAAGTGGGGTTCCCTCTCCCTAAGGGAGAGGGATTTGGCGTTCGATCCTGATCGCCTCCAGGAACGCCGGATCGTGGCTGACCACCAGCAGCGCCCCGTCGTAGCCCGCCAGCGCGCCTTCGATGGCGGCGATGGAGTCGAGGTCGAGGTGGTTGGTCGGCTCGTCGAGGATCAGCAGCTGCGGCGGCTTCGCCGACATCAGCACGCAGGCCAGCGCGGCCCGCAGGCGCTCGCCGCCGCTCAAGGCGCCCGCCAGCTTCAGGGCGTCCACGTTGCGGAACAGGAAGCGCGCCAAGGCGGCGTGGGCGGCGTTGGCGTCGGCCTCGGGGTTCAGGCGGCGGAAGTTGGCGAGGAGGGTCTCGTCGTCGGCCAGCAGCGAGGCGCGTTGGTCGAGCACGGCGGCGGGGACGCCGCGGACGACGGTCCCAGAGGTCGGCTGCAGGTCGCCGGTGGCCAACTTCAGCGCCGTCGACTTGCCGGTCCCGTTCGGGCCGGTCAGGGCCACGCGTTCGGGGCCGGCGATGCGGAACGACAGGTCTCGCAGCAGCGGCGCGCCGCCGGGATAGGCGAAGCCCACGGCCTCGAAGGCCAGCACGTTCCGGCTGGCGGGCAGGCCGCTGGGCGGCAGGTCGAAGGCCAGCGGGCGGACGCGCTCGACCTCCGCCTCGGCGGAGCGCAGATCGGCGGCGGCGGCGTCGCGCTTGCGGGCAGCGAGCTGGGCGCCTCGGCCGGCGGTGGCCTCGGCGCGCTCGGCGCGGAAGTCCTGCAGGATCTTCGGGTCGCTGGAGCCGATGCGCGAGCGGCGCCCCGCAGCGTCGCGCCGGGCCTGGCGCTCGTGGGCGGCCTGGACCTCGGCCTCGGTCTGGCGGGCGGCGCGCTGGGCGGAGGCCAGGTCGCGGGCGGCGGCGGCGCGCTCCTCGGCCCGGCGGGCGGCGTAGGCGTCGTAGTTTCCGCCATAGGTGCGTGCGCCGAGGCTGGAGAGCTCGACGATGCGGTCCATGCGGTTCAGGAGCTCGCGGTCGTGGCTGACCACCACCGCCCCGCCCTTCCAGCGGCCGATCACCTCGGCCACGAGGGCGCGGCCCTCGCGGTCGAGATTGTTGGTCGGCTCGTCGAGCAGGATGAGGTCCGGCCGGGCGATCAGCAGGCCCGCCAGCGCCGCCCGCGTCGCCTGGCCGCCGGAGAGCGCGGCGGCCGGCGCGTCCAGATCG
>DASPLZ010000018.1:0-3722 GCA_035627295.1 Phenylobacterium sp.
CACAGGCGGCGAATTCCGCCACGCGAGGGCAGAAAATGCCCCGACGAAGACGCCCAACGCCAGCCACCACTCCTGCCAGACGCCGAAGTTGAAGGCGCCGAAGACGACGTAGGCCGTGGCGACCGCGGCGGCCAGCGCGGCGGCCAGGCGGGGCGCGGGGCTGCACAGGCCGAGCAGGATCGCCGCCCAGGAGGCCGCCGCCAGCGCCGCGCCCACCGCGCCCAGCTCCAGCCAGAGCTGCAACGAGGTGGAGTGCGGATGCAGGCTGGCGCCCATCACCACCCGCGCGCCGTCGAGGCCGAGGCCGGTGAGCGGCTGCTCGCCGATCGCGGCCAGCGTCACCTGCCAATAGCCGATGCGCTGTTCCCAGGAGAGCGGCGCCGGCCCTTTGAGGGCCTCCAGCACGCCGGCCTGGTCCAGAAGGCCGAGGATCAGCGGCGTGGCCAGCACCAGGGCCCCGAACAGCACCGCCAGGGCGGTCGGCGCCCCTCGCGGGAAGCGCCACACCGCCGCCGCCGCGATCGCCGAGAGCGCCAGCGCCAGGATGGGAGCGTCGGCGCGCAGGGTCAGCCCGCCGACCAGCACCGCGGCGGCCAGCGCCAGCGCCGCGAACGGCGCCAGGCGGCGCGGCAGGCCGGCGAGGCCCAGCCAGCCGGTCGCCGCCAGCACGAAGACGCCCTGGGCCACGTTGCGAACCGCCAGGTCCGGCCGGATCGGGTCGTTCATGGCCTGCCTGAGGGCCTGGTAGAGCGCAGCGCCCGTGACCGCCTCGATGAGGATCAGGAGGGCGGCCAGGAGGCTCGCCCAGCCCAGCACGGCCTGCGCCCTCGCCCGCCCCTTGGCGTCCGACGCGCGGGCGCCGAGGACGGCCCAGAGGTAGACCGGCAGCTGCAGGGCGAGCTTGGCGGCGGTGTTGTGCTCCAGGTCCGGCGGCTCGTAGGGGCTCCAGGTGGAGGCGAGCAGCGCCCACCCGACCAGAAGCGCGATCGGCGTGATCCACAGGCCGTCGCGGCGCTCGACCTTCAGCGCCGGCAGGCAGAGGACGCCCGCCGCCGGCACCACCACCTGGAAGCCCAGCGGCCAGGCCCAGGCGAGCAGCGGCAGGGTTCCGGCGACGATGGTCCACACCCAGCCGCACCAGACCGCGAAACGCCCTTCGCGCACCTCGGCCTCGGCGGCGGTCATGCGACGGCGCCGAGCTCGGGCGGCACGTATTTCTCGCGCATGGTGACCAGTTCTTCGGCCAGGGTCGGGTGGACCGCGCAGGTGGAGTCCCACTGCTTCTTGGTGACGCCCATCTTCAGGGCGATGGCGGCCATCTGGATGATCTCCGGCGCGTCGGGGCCGACCACGTGGCAGCCGAGGATCTGGTCCGTCTCGCCGTTGACCACCAGCTTGATCAGGCAGCGCTCGTCGCCGCCGTAGAAGGTGGTCTTCATCGGCCTGAACTTCGACAGGTAGATGTCGACCTTCCTGCAGGCGTGGCGCGCGTCCGCTTCCGAGAGCCCCACCGTGCCGATCGGCGGCTGGGAGAAGACGGCGGCGGCGACCATCTCGTGGTCGAAGCTGGTCGGGTTGTCGCGGAACACCGTCTCGGCGAAGGCCGCGCCCTCGCGGATGGCGACGGGGGTCAGGTTGATGCGGTTGGTGACGTCGCCGACCGCCCAGATGTTGGCGGCGGTGGTCTTGGAATAGGCGTCGACCTTGATGGCGCCGGTCTCGTCCAGCTCGACGCCGGCGCTCTCCAGCCCCAGGCCCTCGACGTAGGGCGTGCGGCCGACGGCGAACATGACGAGCTCCGAGTGGATGTCGGCGCCCGACGACATCTTGCTGACATAGCCGTCCGCCGTCTTCTCGATGGCCTTGTGCTGGCAGCCGAGGATCACCTTGACGCCGCGCTTCTCCATCTCGTCGGCCAGGTGCGCGCGGATGTTGTCGTCGAAGCCGCGCAGGATGTTGGGGCCGCGGTGGACCAGGGTGGTCTCGACGCCCAGGCCGTTGAAGATGCCGGCGAACTCGACCGCGATATAGCCGCCGCCGGCGATCACGATGCTCTTGGGCAGCGTCTCCAGGTGGAAGGCGTCGTCGGAGACGATGGCGTGCTCGATGCCCTCGACGTCCGCGGGCTTCCAGGGGCGCCCGCCGGTGGCGATGAGGATCTTCTCGGCGGTGTAGGTCTCGCCCTTGTCGACCAGCTCGACGGTGTGGGCGTCCTTCAGCCGCGCCCTGGCGTGGACCATCTCGGCGCCGGCGTTCTGCAGGTTGGTGACGTAGATGCCCGAGAGGCGGGCGATCTCCTTGTCCTTGTCGGCGATGAATTTCGGCCAGTCGAAGCTGTGCTCGGCGTGGCTCCAGCCGTAGCCCTCGGCCACCTTCAGCTGCTGGGAGACCTCCGAGGCGTAGACCATGAACTTCTTGGGCACGCAGCCGCGAATCACGCAGGTCCCGCCGACCCGGTGCTCCTCGGCCACGCCGACGCGCGCGCCGGTCATCGCCGCCAACCTGGCCGCACGCACCCCGCCGGAGCCCGCGCCGATGACGAAGAGGTCGTAGTCGTAGTTCGCCAACTCAGGGCTCCTTCAAAGATGTCATCCCGGCCGGCCCGCAGGGACGATCCGGGATGACACGGAGGGTGGACCTCAAGGCTCGACCTGCCGCGCGCCGTCCGGCGTGCCGATGATGGCGAGGTCCGCCAGGTCGAGGAACAGGCCGTGCTCAACGACCCCGGTGATCGACTTCAGCGCATCGGCGAGGCGCGCCGGCTCGGGGATCGAGCCGCAGGCGATGTCGTAGATCAGGTTGCCGCCGTCGGTGCGGACCGGCGCGCCGTCCTTGACGCGCAGGCGCGGCATCTGGGTGAATTCCAGTTCGGTCAGCACGTCGCAGATGCGGTTGGCGGTGGTCTTGTGGCCGAAGGCGACCACCTCCACCGGCAGCAGAAAGGCGCCCAGGCGCACCACCTGCTTGGCGGCGTCGGCGATCACCACGCAGCGGTCGGAGGCCTCCCACACCAGCTTCTCGCGCAGGAGCGCCGCGCCGCCGCCCTTGATCAGGGAAAGGCCCGGCCCGATCTCGTCCGCCCCGTCGACGGTGAGGTCGATGCGGCCGACGCTGTCGAAGTCGACCAGCGGGATGGAAAGCTCGCGCGCCAGGGCGGCGGTGGCCTCGGAGGTGGGCAGGCCGCGCACCTCGATGCGGCGGGCGGCCAGGGCCTTGACGAACCAGGCGGCGGTGGAGCCGGTGCCGAGGCCCACGGTCATGCCGGGCTGGACGAGCTGGGCGGCGGCCTCGCCGGCGATCCGCTTCTGGTCTTCTGCGCTCAAGCTCATCTGCTCCGTGCGAAGGGTTCAGATAGGCGAAAGCTCGCGCAGGCGCCAATGGGGGTCCGGCCCTCGCTGGGCCAGATAGTCGGCGAGCGTGCGCCCGGCCTCCTCCTCGAAGCGCTCGCCGGTGCGCGGATCGGTCATCCGGTCGAGGCGGAAGACGCGGAACGCGGTGCGCGCCTCGCACCAGGCGACCAGCAGCCAGCCGTCGGAGAACGCCGCCACCGCCAGCGGCCGGACCGTCCGCTCGCTCGGCCGCCCGCCGCGGTCGGTATAGCCGAAGGCGACGCGGCGGCGCACGCGGATCGCGGCCCGGAGCGCGGCGGCGAAGGCCGGGGCGCGGCGCTCGGGCCGCTGGGTGGCGCGGATCGCCCTGGCCGAAGGCGACGGAATGGCGCG
>DASPLZ010000019.1:0-7101 GCA_035627295.1 Phenylobacterium sp.
AATTCACACCTCGAGCGTGCGTCCCGGCGAGACCGTGGCGGTCATCGGTTGCGGCGGCGTCGGCCTGGCGGCGATCAACGGTGCGGCGATCGCCGGCGCCTCGCGGATCATCGCCATCGACATGGTCGCCTCCAAGGGCAACATCGCCTCGCAGTTCGGCGCGACCGACTTCATCGACGCCTCGCAGACCGATGCGGTCAAGGAAGTCCTGGAGATGACCAAGGGCGGCGTCCACCACGCCTTCGAGGCCATCGGCCTGGGCAAGACCGCCGAGCAGGCCTTCAACATGCTGCGCCGCGGCGGCACCGCCAACGTCATCGGCATGATCCCCATCGGCCAGACCGTCACCCTGATGGGCGCGGCCTTCCTGGGCGAAAAGCGCATCCAGGGCTCGCTGATGGGCTCCAACCGCTTCCCGGTCGACATGCCGCGGCTGGTCGACTTCTACATGTCCGGCAAGCTGAAGCTCGACGAGATGATCTCCCAGCGGATCAAGCTCGAGCAGGTCAACGAGGGCTTCGCCGACATGAAGAAGGGCGGCCTCGCCCGCTCGGTCATCACCTTCGACGCGTAAGGGCCCTCAAATCCTCCCCCGTGCAACGGGGGGAGGGGGACCCCGAAGGGGTGGAGGGGCGAGGTTCTGCAGTGAGGCTCAGCAAGGACGCGCCGGCGTGAACCGCGGGCGCTCCTTCCGAGTCGCACCCCCTCCACCGCTTCGCGGTCCCCCTCCCCCGCGTTGCGGGGTTACAGCCGGCAGTAGCGGCGGTAGCCGTTGCTGCTCAGGTAGGTCCCGCTCGCCGGGTCGAACGAGCGGTAGCGCGCCCGGCAGCGGGCCGCCCAGCCGCGGTCGCCGCGATAGCGCTCATAGTGACGGCGGTCGTTCTGCGAGCCGGCGATGGCCGCGCCGAGGGCGAAGCCGATGATGCCGCCGGCGATCGCCGCGCCCGTGTCGTTGTCGCGGTCGCGGCGGTAGTAGCGGCCGTCGCGCCACTCATAGCCGTAGCCGTGGCGGCGCTCCCAGCGCAGCCGCTCGCGGCAGTCGCGGGGATACTCGCCCGCGTAGCAGCCGCCGTATTGCGCCAGGATCAGGCGGGCCTCGCCCTCGCGGGCGATCGCCGGTTCGACCCCGGCCGGATAGGCCGCGGCCGGCGTCGCCGCGCTCGCCAGGGTGATGGCGGCGGTGGCGATGGTAAGCATCTTGGACATGGGGTGCTCCTTCCAAGGACGGTCCCCCGTGCGGCATGAACGCCTGACGCGAGCGGCGGCTCCCGGCTCGCGTTGTGAGAGCCATAAGTGTCTGTTAAGCCTCAAATTTTTTCGAGCCACGGCAACCTGGCCGCGGGTCGTCGGTTGAGCACGCGGAGCCTCATGAGCAAGGAAGCCGGCATGACCGATCCGCTGACCCGCGAACAGTGCGACCTGATCCGCGTGTGGCGCGAACGGTTCGGCGAACCGCCGGCCATCCTCGCCGAGCCGGAGCTGATCCGGGCGGTGCTGGAGGCCTGCGGCGGCCCGGCTTCTCCCCGAGAAGAGGATTGAAGCGACCGTTCCCCCAGCAGGCGGAGACGGAGACCTAGGCCGCCAGCACCTTCCGCACTCTGGCGTTCGGATCGTCCACCACCCGGCTCTCGAGGTCGAACAGCATGGTCGCCCGCCGCCCGGCGTCGTAGGCCGGCCAGTCGGGCAGGCCCTCGGCGTTCGGGTTTCCCGTGCGCGCGAAGGCCAGCCAGGCGGCGCTCATCTGGTCGGCGACGACCTGCGGCTCCTCGCCCCGGCCAACGAAGTTGCGGGCCTTCTCGACGTTGTCGAACACCAGCGGGATCTCCAGGGCGTGCGGGCAGCGCAGCCGCCCGCGACTGACCGGCGTCTCCCAGGTGAGCATGTACATCCACACCGGCGCCCCGCCCTGCGCGGCCTTGCGTTCGGCCAGGGTGATGGAGCCGTTCCACATTCCCTGCGCGGTCTGCACGGCGGACCACAGGTGCGTCGGCGAATAGTCCGGATAGCATTCGCGAAGCGCCGCCAGGAGGTCGCCGGCCTTCGCGCCCGCAGCCTTCTCGCAGCGACGGACGAGGTCTTCGTCCTCCAGCGAGCCGAACTTCGGATCGCCGATCATGAAGAGGGTGCTCTCGTCCTTGTTGGTGCCGATCAGCACCGGGATGTCGGCTGACTGCGGGGCCGCGTCGGGCGCGAACGGGTGGCGGGGCAGGGCGACGCCGTCCACCACCGGGGTGAAGGTGCGCATCCGCTCGCCCGGAACCTTCACGCTGGCCCGGCTGAGCAGCTCGGTCGGCAGGCTGGCGAGCTTTTCCACATCGCCGGGTTCGACGCCGATCTCCTTGAGGTAGGCGCGGGCGATCTCGCCGGCGGCCTTGGGGTCGGCGCCGGTCAGGCCCGGCCCGCTCTGGATGATCGCCTTGTGGAAGAGGCCCCTGGCGGCGGGCATGGCCTGCAGCAGCGAGACCTTCCAGCCGCCGCCGCTCTCGCCGAAGATGGTGACATTGCCGGGATCGCCCCCGAAGGCCGCGATGTTGTCGCGCACCCACTCCAGCGCCAGCACGATGTCCAGCATGCCGGCGACGCCCGACTGGGCGTAGTCGGGGCCGAAGAGCTCGGCCAGGTGCAGGTAGCCGAAGACGTTCAGCCGGTGGTTCACCGTCACCACCACCACGTCGCCTTTGCGGGCCAGCGCCCCGCCGTCGTACATCGCCGCCCCGCCCGAGCCGTTGGCGAAGCCGCCGCCGTGCAGCCAGACCATCGTCGGGCGCCTGGCCGCATCGAGGCCCGGCGTCCAGACGTTGAGGAACAGGCAGTCCTCCGAGGAGGCCGGCTCGTCCGGCGCCGGCGGGTCGCCCGCCGAGGAGTTGCGCTCGCCGGGCGCGAGGCCCGACTGGATCGCCGGCGCGCCATAGCGCGTGGCGTCGGCCGGAGAGGTCCAGCCCTCTGGCCGCTGCGGCGGCTTGAAGCGCAGCGCGCCCGTCGGCGGCGCGCCGTAGCGCAGGCCCTTGAAGACCTTCAGCCGGTCTTCGTCATAGCCCTGCACGGGGCCGTTCGAGGTGTCCACGGCCTGGGTGCGGACCAGCGGCCCCAGCGTCATGTCGTCGGCCATCTTGTTTCCTCCTCATGCGGCGCGTCTGGCGGCGCCTTCGGGTCAGCTCTGCAGGACCTCGCGGACCTGCGGATCGGGATCGTTCACCAGCCGGCTCTCGACGTTGAAGATCATCGTCGGCCGGGTGCTGGTGTCATAGCGCGGCCAGTTCGGCACGCCGGCGGCGTTGGGGTCGCCCGTGTGCGCGAAGGCGATCCAGGCGGCGCTCATCTGGTCGGCCACCTTCTGAGGGTCGGGGCCGGGGCCGACCAGGGCGCGGCAGGTCTCGACGTTGTCGAACATCAGCGCGGTCTCGACCGAATGGCCGGCCTTGTAGACCCCGCCGCCGATCGGGGTCTCCCAGTCCATGCGGTAGACATAGACCGGCGCGGGCTGTGCGGCCTTGCGCTCGGCCAGGATCAGGGTGTCGCGGGTGAAGCCGGTGGCGGTGGCGAGCGCGGTCATCAGATAGGTCGGCGAATAGCCCGGCCGCGCCTGGCGCAGGGCGGCCAGCAGCGGCTCGGCCTTCGGGCCGGCGACGGCGCCCGCCATCTGGGCGAGCTGGGCGTCGGTCAGCCCGCCATACCAGGGCTGCGAGGCCATGAAGAGAGCCGCCTCGTCCTTGTTGGTCCCCACCAGCAGCGGAATCTCCCCCGCCTGGGCGGGGGCGTCGGGCGTGAAGGGATCGCGCGGCAGGGTCTGGGCGTCGACGATCGGCGCCTGGGTGAAGCGGAAGCCTTCCTTGGCCGCCCGCGCCTGCACCGCGTAGTTGGCCTGGAAGATGGCCGCCGTGGGAACCGCCTGCAGGGCCGCCGCATCGCCCTTGGCCACGCCCAGCTCGGCGACCAGGGCCTCGGCGGTGCGCACCGCGCCCTCGCGGTCGGCGGCCTTCAGGCCCGGGCCGCTCTGCACGATGGCCTTGTGGAACAGCCCCTTGGCCGCCGGCATGGCCATCAGGGCGCAGACCTTCGCCCCGCCGCCTGACTGCCCGAAGAGGGTGACGTTGCCGGGGTCGCCGCCGAAGGCGGGGGCGTTGTCCCGCACCCACTGCAGCGCCGCCACCAGGTCGAGCAGGCCGGCGTTGGCGCTGGCCGCGTAGTCCTGGCCGAACTGGCTCTCCAGCGCCGAATAGCCGAAGGCGTTCAGCCGGTGGTTCACGGTCACCACCACCACGCCGCCCTTGCGGGCCAGGTTACCGCCGTCGAAGGTCGGCCAGGCGCCTGAGCCGTAGGCGTAGCCGCCGCCGTGCACCCAGACCATCACCGGACGCTTCACCTTGGTGTCCAGCGCCGGGGTCCAGAGATTGAGGAACAGGCAGTCCTCGTTCCCGTCGCGGCTCTCCTGCGCCGTCGGCCAGACCCCGAGCAGCGACTTGCCGAGCGCCGAGGACGGCTCGCCCGAGGGGCGGGTGTACATCTGCACCGCCGGATGGCCGTAGGCGACGGCGCTGACGGGCGCCTTCCAGGGCGCCGGCGGCTGCGGCGGGCGGAAGCGCAGCGGCCCGGTCGGCGGGGCGGCGTAGCGCAGGCCCTTGAAGGTGGAGACGCCCCGGTCGAGATAGCCCCGCACCGGCCCGTTGGTGGTGGCGACGTCCGCCGTCGGCGGTGAGAGCGCCCAGGCCGGCCGCGCCAGGCCCGCCAGCGCCGCGGCGGCGCCGAAGCGCAAAAGGTCGCGCCGATTTGCTCCGATCCGCAGGCCGTCCATGTCCCCGCGTCCCCGTCTCGTCAGCTGCGGCGGCCGGCCAGCAGCGCAGCGTCAATTCGCTGCGTCCTCGATCTATGTCCCGGGCAAAATGGCGTGCGCCCGGAAAGAGTGTGGAGCTTGGCGCTCGGCGCCGTCAACGCCGGATCGCGGCGACCGGGCGCCCGCGTCAGCCGCCCCAGATGTCGCGGGCGTAGCGCACGAAATTGCCGCCGAGGATCTTCTCGATCCGCGCCGGCTTGTGGCCGCGCTCGGCGAGCAGGCGGTAGAGCTTCCTGAACTGGTCGGGCCCGCGCAGGTCGTCGACGAAGGGATGGGTGTCGGCCCGCTCCCCGGGGGCGGCGATCCCCTTGGCCTTGCGGTCCTCGTGCTCCTTGCGGAGCATCGCCTTGTAGGCCTCCAGATCGTCGATCGGCGTGGTGCCGCCGTCGGTGCCGATGCCGACATGATCCTCGCCGCAGACCTTCAGGGCGTGCTCGATGTGGGCCACCACGTCCACCGCGCGGGCATGGCCGGAGAGGTTCAGGAACGGCATGAAGTAGATGCCGACGAAGCCGCCCTTCTCGGCGACCAGGCGCAGCTCCTCGTCGGTCTTGTTGCGCGGCAGGTCGGTCAGGGCGCGGCAACCGGTGTGGTTGATCGAGATCGGCTGCCTGGAGGCCTCGATGGCGTCCAGGCAGATCTGCCGGCCGGAATGGGAAAGGTCGACCATCACCCGGTTGGCGTTCAGCCGGTCGACCACCTTGCGGCCGAATTCGGTCAGCCCCCGGCCCTCGGGGACGATGGAGCCGTCGCCGAGCTGGTTGCGCAGGTTGTAGGTCAGCTGGATGACGCGCACGCCGAGGTTGGCGAAGATGTCCACGCGGCTCGCGTCGTCGCCCATCTGGGCGGCGTTCTGGAAGCCGTAGATCAGGCCGATCTTGTTCTCGGCCTTGGCGCGCTGGATGTCGGCGACCGAGAGGACCTTGATCAGGTCGTCGGGGTTCTTGCGGACCATCGCGTCGTAGAGGCCGATGTCGGCCACCGACTTCTGGAAGGGGTCGCCCGGGCCGGCGACATAGCCGAGCGTGCAGTTCACCGCCGTCGTGCCGGAGGCGCGGGCGTCGCGGATCATCCGGGGCGTCAGGACCCCCTCGGGCGCGTCCGGGAAGTTCGGGTCGCCGATGCCGCCGAGCGCGTTGATCACCGTCAGGCCCTTGAGCGGGTCCTTGCCCTGCGCCAGGGCGGGGGAGGCGAGGGCGGCGGCGGAGAGCGCGAGCAGGCTGCGGCGGTCGATGTTCACTTTGGGTCCCCCTTCAGGCGCGTAAGCCGGCGCGACCTTAGCCTTATGCGCAGAGGCTGAAGCGTGGTTTGTGGGGGTCAGGGCGCGATTCTAGGCTAGCTTCACCGTCGTGACGATCTTCCTGCTCTTCCTCGCGGCCCTGCTCGAAGGGGCGGACATCGTCTCGATGGGGCTGGCCGCGCCACAGGTGGCCAAGGCCTATGGCTTCGGCCCCGGCGACATGGCCTACATCCTCACCGCCGCCATCGTCGGCCTGATGGGCGGGGCGGCGGTCGGCGGGCGGCTCGGCGATCTCCTGGGGCGCAAGCGGGTGCTGCTGTTCGCCTTCTTCGCCCTGGCGGTGTTCTCGCTGGCCACCGCCTTCGCGACGGACCTTGCCCAGTTCATCACCGTCCGGCTGCTCTGCGGCCTGGGGCTGGGGGCGGCGTTTCCGAACCTCATCGCCCTGGCCGCCGAGGCCTCCAGGTCCGGCGAGAAGTCCACCGGCGTCGGGCTGATGTTCGCCGGCCAGCCGATCGGCGGCACCCTGCTCGCCCTCTTCATCGCCAGCCAGGCCGGAGCGTTCGACTGGCGCGTGATCTTCTACATCGGCGGCGGCCTGCCGCTGCTGCTCCTGCCGGTGCTGGCCTTGGCCCTGCCGGAGTCGGCCGCCTTCAAGGCGGCCAGGGCCGCGGTGGCCGGCGAGGCCGAGGCGGTGCGCCGCCCGCCCGTCGCCTTCGCCCTGTTCAGCGAGGGCCGCACGACGGTCAGCCTCCTTTTGTGGATCAGCTACGCCTTCACCCAGGTGATCATCTACCTGCTCAACAACTGGCTCCCGACCCTGATGGTGGCCAAGGGCTTCACCCTGCAGCAGGCCGGCCTGATCTCGGCGTTCGAGAACGTCGGCGCGGCGGCCGGCTGCGTGCTGCTCGGCCTCTACGCCGACCGCGGGCATCTGCGCACGGTGATCGGGGCCGGCTATGCGATCACCGCGCTCTCGCTGTTCGCCCTGGGCGCGGCAGAGGGGTTCTGGGTGGTGGCGGGGGTGGGT
>DASPLZ010000020.1:0-3971 GCA_035627295.1 Phenylobacterium sp.
GCGGACTGCTACGCCGGCGTCTGGGCCCACCATGCGGGCGCGGCCTCCGGCGGCCAGGTGACCATGACCGCGCAGGACATCGAGCAGGGGCTGGGCGCTGCGTCGGCGGTCGGCGACGACACCCTGCAGAAGCAGTCGCAGGGCCGGGTGGTCCCCGACGCCTTCACCCACGGCACCAGCGAACAGCGGATGCGCTGGTTCAAGCGCGGCGCGGACAGCGGCGACCCGGGCCAGTGCGACACCTTCTCGGCGGGGCGGCTTTAAGAACCGATCGACGCCTGCGGCGTTCAGGCGGCATGGCTACGCGACCGACCCATCCCATGCCGCCGGATGTTTCCGCCGCCCTCAAGAGCAGCCATGTGCGGGATGATTACGAGGCCCGCCCGCGCTACCAGCGCAACGACTACGTCGGCTGGATCGCCGGCGCGAAGTCCGATGAGACGCGCCGCAAGCGCATCGACCAGATGATCGCCGAACTCAAGCGGGGCGGCGTCTACATGGGGATGCAGCACCGCCCCAGCGCCAAGGACTAGTCCAGCGGGCTCCAGGGCTTGGTCGAGGCGATCGAGCGCTTCGGGCCCTTGAATGAGGCGCCCGCAGCGTTGTCGACGCGCTTCTGACCACCGGCGGCGCTGGCCGCCGGCTTCTGACCCTGCTGTCCCTGGCCCTTCGCCTTGCGGCGACGGTTGCGGGTGTTGCGCAGCGCGTTCGGCAGGTCGCGGTGGGCGTCGTGCGGGTGTCGGCCGGCGCCGGGGCGCTCCGGCCTGGCGGCGGCCGGCTCCGGGATCGCGGCGGTGGCCGCGCCGAGGGCGCGGTCGTTGCGGCGGTCGAAGGAGGGGATGGTCTGGCGGGTGACCTTCTGGATGTCCTTCAGGAGGTTGCGCTCGTCGTCGGCGCAGAAGGCCACGGCCGTGCCGCTGGCGCCGGCGCGGGCGGTGCGGCCGATGCGGTGGACATAGGCCTCCGGCACGTTCGGCAGTTCGTACTGCACCACGTGGCTGACGGCGTCGATGTCGATGCCGCGCGCGGCGATGTCGGTGGCCACCAGGGCGCGGATCTCGCCGGCCTTGAAGGCGGCCAGCGCCCGCTCGCGCTGGCCCTGGCTCTTGTCGCCGTGGATCGAGGCGGCCTCGACGCCGACGACGCCCAGGCTCTTGGCCACCCGGTCGGCGCCGCGCTTGGTGCGGGTGAAGACGAGGACGCGGGAAAAGTTCGGATCGTCGAAGAGCTCGGCCAGCAGGGCGCGCTTCCTCACCTGCTCGACGAACAGCACCTGCTGCTTGACACGTTCGGCGGTGGTCGCCTGCGGGGCGACGGAGACCTCCAGCGGGTTGTGCAGCAGATCGCCGGCCAGCTTGCCGATCTCGCTGGGCATGGTGGCCGAGAAGAAGAGGTTCTGGCGGTCCTTCGGCAGGTGGCTGACGATGCGCTTGATCGGCTGCAGGAAGCCGAGGTCGAGCATCTGGTCGGCCTCGTCGAGGACGAAGATCTCGACGCCCGAGAGGTTGGCGACCTTCTCCTGCAGGTGGTCGATCAGGCGGCCGGGCGCGGCGACCAGCACGTCGACGCCGGCGGCCAGCGCGCGCACCTGCGGGCCGTACTTCACGCCGCCGAACACCACCGCGACGGTGAGGCCGAGGTGGCGGCCGTAGGCGCGGAAGCTCTCGGCGATCTGGGTGGCGAGCTCGCGCGTCGGCGAGAGCACCAGGGCGCGGCAGCCGCGGCGCGGCGCCGGCCGGCGGTCGGCCGCCAGCCGGTGCAGGATCGGCAGGGCGAAGGCGGCGGTCTTGCCGGTGCCGGTCTGGGCGATGCCCAGGATGTCGCGGCCGGCCATGACGCCGGGGATGGCTTTCGCCTGGATGGGGGTGGGCTGGGTATAGCCCTCTTCGGTCAGCGCCTTGAGCAGGGGCTTGGCGAGGCCGAGGTCGGAAAACTGAGTCAATGCGTCTCTTTCAGACATGCGCCACGGGCGAGCGCGCACGTCCATGTGCGGCCCGCCGAAGCGCCTGGGATATAGGGAACAGCCCCCGCGTGGCGGGCGGCTCGATGATCTCTTCAGGGCGCTCGACAGTCGGACGCTTTTGCGTCCTCACGCGGCTGGAGCGCCGATAGCGCCAACGACGGCGCGAGCTGCACATCGGGGCTTTCGCCCGGAAAGTCAAGGATTCAAGCGGCCCTGGCCATCTCGCGGGCGGCGAGGGCGCGCTCCATCTCGGCCAGCAGCAGCTCGGGCTTGATGGGCTTTTCGACCACGCCGTCGGCGCCGTTGGCGAGATAGGAGGCCGCGTCCCAAGGGTCGGCGTTGGCGGTCAGCATCAGGATGGGCGTCTCAGCCGCAGCGCTTGGGGACTGGCGGATCGCGCGGGTGGCGGCGACGCCGTCCATGACGGGCATCTTCACGTCCATCAGGATCAGGTCGAAGGCTCCGGCGAGCGTGGCCTTGAGCGCCTCGGCGCCGTCGCACACGCTCTGCGAGGTGCAGCCGAACATCTGGCAGAGCGTCTCGGCGACCATCCGGTTGGTGGCGTTGTCATCGACGATCAGCACGTGCAGCGCGCGCCCCGCGTCGAGCGTCGAGGCTTCGGCGCTGGCCGGGGCGTCGCCTTGAACATGGTAGAAATGGGCCTCGAAGCCGACCGTCAGGCCGCGCACCGGATTGCGGCGGGCGAACATCTCGCCGCCCATCTTCTCGACCAGCTGGCGGGATATGGCCAGGCCCAGTCCCGTGCCGCCGCGCGCGCGTCCCTCGGCGCTCTGTACGAAGGGCTCGAACATCGCCTGGATCTTGTCTTCCTCCAGGCCCGCGCCGCTGTCCGCGACCTCGGCGACGAGGCGCACATAGACGTCCTCGCGCGCCGCCTTCAGGCGCAGCTGCACCTGGCCGGCGTCGGTGAACTTCACGGCGTTGCCGATCAGGTTGGAGAACACCTGCTTCAGCCGCGTGGCGTCGGCCAGGCACCAGAGATCCGGGTCGCCGTCGTAGGACACCTCGAAGGCCAGGCCGTCCTCCGCCGCGCGGGCCGACCATAGGGCGGAGAGGTCGTCCAGCAGGGTGTGCAAGGCTACCGGCGCCTCATCGAGCTCCAGGTGGCCGGCGTCCACCCGGGAGAGGTCGAGGACGTCATTGAGCAGCCGCAGCAGGCTCTCGCCGGACCCGGAGATGGTCTCGGCCAGGGGCTGCAGCTCATGCCCGGCGAGCTTGCGGGTCAGGATGTCGGCCACCGCCAGCACGCCGTTCAGCGGCGTGCGGATCTCGTGGCTCATCACCGCCAGGAAGCGGGACTTGGCGTCCAGGGCGAGCTGGGCCTCCATTCGGGCGCCCTCCAGATGCTCGGCCAGCCGGGCCATCTCGGCGGCGCGTTCCTGCTGGGCGTGGCTGGCCGCGCGCAACACGTCGATGGCGCTGCAGACGCCCACATAGCGGCCCCTCTGCACCACGACGAAGCCGTGCAGAAGTTCGGACGGCCGCTCCACCATCACCCCGCCGAAGAAGTCGCTGATCGGCGTCTCACCCTCGAACACCAGCGGCGAGGGGTTCATCAATACTGAGATCGGCCGCTTGGCGAAGAGCGCCCGGCCGTACTCGGCGGCCATCTTCAGGAAGAACTCGTTGCGCTCGACGATCCCGCAGGGGCGGCCCTCGCCGTCGACCACGGCGATGGCCAGGGTGTCGGGCTCGCTTTGGAAGCGCTCATAGATCACCGCCCCGGCGGTATGGGCCGGCGCCGGCGCGATGGGCGCCGCCAGGTCGAACAGGTTCTGCAAGCACGCCCCCGCGATTCGTCTAGGCGCGCAGCTATGGCCGCTGGTCTCTGAATCGTGGGTTAGTGCCCCATGACAGTATTATGAAATACTGTCATGGGACGTCCGGTTGTTGAATAAGATGAAAACTCTCGCGCGATCAGCGGATGACTGTCGATTCAAAGACTTGGCTGGGCGCTATGTCGCCTTCTGCGAGTCGGGCAAGCCGA
>DASPLZ010000021.1:0-6572 GCA_035627295.1 Phenylobacterium sp.
CCATCGCCAGCCTGGAATGGGCCTATCTGCTCGGCCCGATCGTCTTCGTCATGCTCGGCGGCGCCTGTTTCTGGGGCTACAAGCTCAACGCCATCAAGCACGGCGAAATCCGCCAGGCGCTGGAGGAACGCGACCGCCAGCTCGCCGAAGCCGAAAACCAATACGACGAAGCGCCGATCATCGAGAGCATTTCCGGCGAGCCCGCGACGCTCGCCCCGGGCAACCCCCGCACCCGCCTGACCTGATTCAAGGCTTCATCGCGCCATTTCGCGCGATGACCGGGGCGGCTTCGGCCGCCCCCTTTCCGCATTTCAAACGGCTCATTTTCAACAAGGCATCGCCATGAGTACGATTCCCGTCACGGGCGGATCCCGCCTTTCCACCCCCGTCATCTTCGCCTTCGCCAGCGCCGCCATCCCCGCCGCCGCCCTGGGCCTGGTGCTCGGCGTCTACATGCCGCGCTTCTTCGCCAGCCACCTGCACATCGGCCTGCTCGCCGTCGGCGGCGCGGTGGCGACCGTGCGGCTGATCGACGTCTTCTTCGACATCGTCATCGGCTGGGGCATGGACCGCACCCGCACCCGCTTCGGCCGCTACCGGCTCTGGTACGTGCTCGGCATGCCGATCCTGATGCTGGCGGTCTACGAGCTCTTCAACCCGCCCGCCGGGGTCGGCGTCGGCTACCTGATGACCTGGCTCCTGGTGATGTACGCCGGCATCTCGATCAGCACCCTGGCCCACCAGGCCTGGGCCGCCAACATCGCCACCGACTACCACGAGCGCTCGCGGGTGATCGGCTGGATGCAGGCGGTCGGCATCTTCGGCGCCGTGGCGCTGCTGCTGACGCCGCTCCTCTCCCACGGCCTGATCGACCCGTCGAAGGGCTCCAGCATGAGCATCCTCGGCTGGATCATCATGGCCTCGATCCCGATCACCACCCTGCTGGTGGTGGCGTTCACGCCGGAACGCATGACCCATGAGGTGAAGAAGCAGGCCTTCGCGCTCGGCGACTACGTCCGCACCATCACCCGCCCGACCATGCTGCGGCTGGTGCTCGCCGACCTCTTCCTGACCCTCGGGCCGGGGACCACCGGGCCGCTCTACATCTTCTTCTTCCACGACGCGAAGGGCTTCAGCCCCTCCACCGTCTCCCTGCTGCTGATCCCCTATATCGGCGCCGGCGTGCTGGGCGCGCCGTTCTGGGCGCGGGTGGCCAAGAAGTTCTCCAAACACCGCACCCTGCAGATCGCCGCGGTCTGCTACGCCGTCGCCCAGAGCGCCCTGATGGCCATCCCCGCCGGCCTCCTCGGCCCCACGGCCATCGGCATGTTCGCCGTCGGCTTCTGCGCCTCGGCCTTCCTGCTTCTGGTCCGCTCGATGGTCGCCGACTACGCCGACGAGATGAAGCTGGAGCAGGGCCAGGAGCGCGCCGGCATGCTCTACGCCATGGTGATCCTGACCCAGAAGGTCGGCTCCTCGATCACCGTCTCCATCGTGTTCCCCATACTCGCCTTCGTCGGCTACAACGCCGCCGAAGGGGCCATCAACACCCCGCAGGCCATCACCGGCCTGGAGATGTGCTACCTCTTCGCGCCCATCGTGCTGGTGCTGGTCGGGGCGGCGATGTTCTTCGGCTACAAGCTGGACGACAAGCGCCACGCCGAGATCCGCGCGGCCCTCGACCAGCGCGAGTTCGAGCTGGCGGAGGCGAACGCCGAGCCGCTGTCGGGCACGGTGCCGGCCACCCAGAAGGGCTGACGCAGCTTCACCGTCCGGTCATGAGCGACTAGAACCGCCTCATGACCGGACGCATCCTCGCCATCACCGGCGGCCACGGCGTGCTCGGCTCGGCCGTGGCTAGGGTCGCCACCGACCGCGGCTGGCGCGTGGCCCTGATCGACCACGCCCCCGCCCCGCCAGGTGTGATTTGCGAGAACACCTACGGCGGCGTCGACCTCACCGACGCCGCGGCGGCGCAGGCAGCCTTCGAGCGCCTGAAGGCCGACTTCGGCGGCCTCGACGCCCTCTTCAACGTCGCCGGCGGCTTCATCTGGCAGACCCTGGAGGACGGCGACCCGGCGGCCTGGAGCCGCCTCCACGCCCTCAACCTCGTCACCTGCCTCAACGCCACCCGCGCGGCCCTGCCCCTCCTGAAGGCCAGCGCCGCCGGCCGCATCGTCAACGTCGGCGCGGCCGGGGCCGTCAAGGCCGCCGCCGGCATGGGCGCCTACGCCGCTTCCAAGCAGGGCGTGCACAAGCTGACGGAATCCCTGGCGGAAGAGTTGAAGGGCGCCGGCGTCACGGTGAACGCCGTGCTTCCCTCGATCATCGATACGCCCGCCAACCGCGCTGACATGCCCAAGGCCGATCCGAAGACCTGGGTCGCGCCGGAGGCGCTGGCTGAGGTGATGCTGTTCCTCGCCTCCGAGGCCGCGAGCGCGGTGACCGGCGCGCTGATCCCCGTCACCGGCAGGGTCTGACCCTCAGGTCGCCGGCGGGATCACCTGGCCCGGCGTGCCGGGCGCCTCGGGCGTGGCGGGCGTCGCCGGCATGACCGTCTCGCCTTCGACCGCACGGTGGGCCTCGCCGCCGGAGGGGGTCGAAAGGGTGTTCCGGCTCATCGCCGCGGCGATCACCAGCCAGGCCACCAGAAGCCCGACGATGATCCATACCAGCGGCGGGACGGTCTTCTTGCTCCCGTCGTCCGGCGAGGCGTCGCGGTCTCCGGCGTCGTCATAGACAGCCCGGGCGCCGGCCTCGCCGCGTGCATCCGACCCCCGCCCGGCCCGGCGGCTCTGGATCAGCCCGTAGGCGATCGCCACGGCGAGCAGCACCCAGCCGATGTGGAATCCGATTTCCCAGCCGCTGAAATCCATTGGGAAGTTCCTTCCTTTGGGAGATCAACCACCGAGGGCGTCAGGATGATCCCGGCGCCACCGGCGCTGCGTCCGGCAAGGCTTTGACCGGCGGCTCGACCGGCACGGCCTGCGTCGGCGCATCGCCGATCCCCGGCGAGGGCGGACGCAGAGACCAGAGCACCACCGCGAAGATCACCACCGCAACAAGGCCCAAGAGGGCCCACAGCAGCGCCGGCGGGCGCTTCGCAGACGGCTCCGGCCCCTCGTCGCTCACTTAGTTAGCGGGCGCCGGCGCGTCAGGCAGCTTCGGCGCGCTGACGTCGACGTTCACCGTCTCGGGCACGGACGGGCTCGGCGAATTGCCGGTGTACATGAAGTAGCCGATCACCGCGACGATCACGATCAGACCGCCGATCAGGAACGCCAACCACGGGGTGGCGGAATTGCCGCCGCCGGTATCACTCTGGGCCATTGGGGCCTCCTCCATCTCGTTATCCCACGACCGGCGAGGAAACGAGCCCGGCCCGCGACAGTTCCGGCGGGGTTAAGCGCGGCGCTCCGCGTGCTACATATGTTCCGCAATGTCCGAGTCCCTGCCCGCCCCCCGCATCTCCGACCTCGCGCGCGCCGACGCGCGGCCGGCCGACTACCTGGAAGGCCTCAACCCCGAGCAGCGGCAGGCGGTGGAGGCCACCGAGGGACCCGTGCTGGTGCTGGCGGGCGCCGGCACCGGCAAGACGCGGGTGCTGACCACGCGCCTGGCCCACATCCTCGCCACCGGCAAGGCGCGGCCCTGGGAACTGCTGGCCGTCACCTTCACCAACAAGGCCGCGCGCGAGATGCGCGAGCGGATCACCGCCATCATCGGCCCGCAGGCCGAGGGCTTGCGCTGGCTGGGCACCTTCCATTCGATCGCCGCCCAGATCCTGCGCCGCCATGCCGAGCTGGTGGGGCTGAAGTCGAACTACACCATCCTCGACGCCGACGATCAGGAGCGGCTCATCAAGCAGGTGCTCGAGGCCGAGAACATCGACGCCAAGCGCTGGACGCCCAAGCACCTGGCCGGCCTGATCGACCACTGGAAGAACCGCGGCTGGACGCCCGATCGCCTGCCCGGCAGCGAAGGCGCCGAGTTCGCCAACGGCCGCGGCCAGGCTCTCTACCGCCTCTACCAGGAGCGGCTGCGCGTCCTGAACGCCTGCGACTTCGGCGACCTCCTGCTCCACAACCTGACCATCTTCACGTCCAACGAGGACGTGCTGGCCGACTATCACAACCGCTTCCGCTACCTGCTGGTCGACGAGTACCAGGACACCAACGTCGCCCAGTACCTGTGGCTGCGGCTCCTGGCCCAGAAGCGCCAGAACGTCTGCTGCGTCGGCGACGACGACCAGTCGATCTACGGCTGGCGCGGCGCGGAGGTGGACAACATCCTGCGCTTCGAGCGCGACTTCCCCGGCGCCCAGGTGATCCGCCTGGAGCGCAACTACCGCTCCACCAGCCACATCCTCGCCGCCGCCTCCGGCCTGATCGCCGCCAACAAGGGCCGGCTCGGCAAGACCCTCTGGACCGAGGCCGAGGGAGGCGAGAAGGTGATCGTGCGCGGCGTCTGGGACGGCGAGGCCGAAAGCCGGCTGATCGCCGACGACATCGAGACCTGGAAGCGTAGAGGCGGCAAATACCGCGACGTCGCCATCCTGGTGCGCGCCTCCTTCCAGATGCGCAGCTTCGAAGAGCGCTTCGTGCTCTTGCAGATCCCCTACACCGTCGTCGGCGGCCCGCGCTTCTTCGAGCGGGCGGAGATCCGCGACGCCCACGCCTACCTGCGCCTCATCCAGTCGGAGGACGACGACCTCGCCTTCGAGCGCATCGTCAATGTGCCCAAGCGCGGCATCGGCGACACCAGCGTGCAGAAGGTGCTGCGCCTCGCCCGCGACAACGGCGTCTCGGCGATCATGGCCTCGCGCGGCATCGTCAACACCGACGAGCTGCCGGCCCGCACCCGCACGGCCCTGGCCAACTTCATCCGCGACCTCGACCGCTGGCGCGGCCAGTCCGAGGGCGGAATGCACCACGCGCGCCTCACCGAGCAGGTGCTGGAGGAGAGCGGCTACACCGATGCGCTCAGGCTCGACAAAACCCCCACCGCCCAGACGCGGCTGGAGAACCTGAAGGAGCTGGTCCAGTCGATGGCCCAGTTCGACACCCTGGAGAGCTATCTCGAGCACGTCAGCCTCGTGATGGACCTCGACCGCGGCCCCGCCGCCGACGCGGTGCAGATCATGACGCTGCACTCGGCCAAGGGGCTGGAGTTCCCGCTGGTCTTCCTGCCCGGCTGGGAGGAAGGCGTCTTCCCCTCCCAGCGTAGCATGGACGAGAAGGGCGAGAAGGGCCTGGAGGAGGAGCGGCGCCTGGCCTACGTCGGCATCACGAGAGCCCGCCAGGAAGCGCGCGTCTCCTTCGCCGCCAACCGCCAGGTCTACGGCCGCTGGACCAGCCAGCTGCCCTCGCGCTTCGTCGACGAACTGCCGATCGAGAACGTCGAGGCCTCCAGCGAGACCGGCTACTACGGCGGCGGCCCTGGCATGGCCCAGCCCACCACCTCCCGCTGGGACGCCGACGACAGCTTCGGCCGCGGCTACGGCTCACCGGGCTGGCGGCGGGCGCAGGAGCGCGGCTACGCCGGCGGGCATGCGGGCCGAACGGCGGTGCTGGAGGGCGAGGGGCGGCTGGTGGCGACCTCGGCGCCAGCGAAGGAGAGCGCGTACAAGCGGGGCGACCGGGTGTTCCACCTGAAGTTCGGCTACGGCGCGGTGACCGGCGTCGAGGGGAACAAGCTCACCGTGGCCTTCGAGAAGGCGGGGGAGAAGAAGGTGATCGACTCGTTTGTGGAGCGGGGGTGAGGCGGCGCCCTGGCCCTGACCAACCCAGGCCGTCCGGCACGCTGGCCGCCAAGAGGTCGCAGGTCTGGCCGCGCGCTTTCCCTCCCCCTCGTGGGGAGGGTGGGCCGCGAAGCGGGTCGGGTGGGGTCTTGCTGACTCGCCGCTGTAGCTGAGACGCTGGATGTCCCCCACCCGTCTCGGCGCTGACGCGCCGATCCACCCTCCCCACAAGGGGGAGGGAGTGAGCGCCCCCAGCCTTCTTCCCTCTAAGCCGCCGGATACGGCGGCGAAGGCGGCGTCGCCAGGGTGAGCTTGTTGCCGTCCGGGTCGGTGACCTGGGCCAGGGTCGAATAGTCGCCCGCGATGTCCTCGCCGAGCGCGATCCCCAGCCCCTGCAGCCGCCGGCGCTCGGCCGCCACGTCGTCGACGATGAGGAACGCCACGCCCCGCCCGGCGATCTCCTCGCTGCTGGAGAGCGCCAGGGCGGCGGTGTCGGAGAACTCCCACTGCACCAGGCTGGGCATCGGCCGGTTGTCCGGCCCGCGGCCGAGCAGCCTGGTGTACCAGGCCTCCGCCGCCGCCAGGTCGGCGACGAGGAAGGCGGTGTAGATCTTCCGCAGCTTCATGGGGTCGTCTCCAGGCCCGCCCCGTCGGAAAATGCCCGCCCGCCCGGGGCGGTTCCGCGCCTAGACCGCCAGCCGCATCAAGAGCGCCGGCGCGAACCGCGTCGGGACCTCGCGCACCGCCTCGAAACCGCAGGCGTCATAGAAGCCCCGCGCGTTGAGGTTGGCGATCACCCTCACGCCCGCCGCGCCCATCCCCTGCGCCCGCC
>DASPLZ010000022.1:0-4968 GCA_035627295.1 Phenylobacterium sp.
AGCTCATGGGCGGAAAGGCCCTGCGTGGTTCGAGACACGGCCGACGGCCGCCCTCACCATGACTAAGTCTATGCGCCCCCTAGTTTCGTCATCCTGAGGAGCGCGAAGCGCGTCTCGAAGGACGCAATGACGATCCGCCATTACACACCCCCCAGCCGCTCGGAAACCCAGGCCCGGGCCGCCTCGCGCGCGCCCTCGTGCCTGATGCGGTCGACCACCTCGCCGACGAAGGCTTCGGTGAGCAGGGCCCGCGCCGCCTCGGGCGCCAGGCCGCGTTGCATGGCGTAGAAGAGGGCGTCCTCGTCCAGCCGGCCGACCGTATTGCCGTGCGCGCACTGAACGTCGTCGGCAAAGATCAGCAACTCCGGCTTGGCGTCCACCTCGGCGCGGTCGGAGAGGATCAGCGCGTGGTGGCCCATGCGCGCGTCGGTGCGATCGGCGCCCTCGGCGACCACGATGCGGCCCTGGAAAACCCCGCGGCCCTGGTCGCGCACGACGCCCTTGATCAGCTGGCTGGTGGTCCCGTCGACGGCCTCGTGGGTGACGACGCTGGTCAGGTCCGCATGCCGCCGCCCGCCCACCAGGTAGAGCCCGTCGGCGCGCACGCTGGCCCCGCCGCCGGGATGGGAGAGCTGGGTCTCGAACCGCTGGCGCTTGGCGCCGCCGACCAGCAGGGTCTGGGCGAAGGTCGCGCCAGGCTTCAGATGGACCTCGGCGGAGCTGACGCTGATCGCTGTCTCGGCCTCGTCCGCCGCGGCGATGCGCTCCAGGCTCGCCCCGTCGGCGACATAGAATTCCAGCGCCACGTTGGAGAGGTAGTCGCTCCCCCGCCCCTCGTAGCTCTCCAGCACCACGGCCCTGGCGCCGGCCTCCAGCATGACGCCCAGCCGCAGGTGGTGCCCCGTCCCCTCCGCCTCGCTGAGGAAGCGGAAGCGGACGACGGCGCTCTGGCCCTCGCGGACGGTCAGGATATGCAGCGGCGGGCCGAGATGGCGCTCGCCGGCCAGGCGCGCCATCGGCATGGCGTCGGCCAGGCGCGCAGAGCCGGGCGCGTCATGCAGGTGGAAGCCGAGCGCGGGCGACAGCGCCTCCTGCGGCCAATCGTTCAACTGGCCGTTGGCGAACACGAATTCGTCCGGCGCCAGCCCGGCGAAGGCGCCGCCGGGTGCAGCGGGGCGGCCAAGCTCCGGCGAGGCCTCGACCGGCTGGCGGATCAGGCCGCGCAGGTCGGTCCAGCGCCAGTCCTCGTCGCGCCGGCCGGGCAGCCGGGCGAGGTCGAGGTCGGTCAGGGCGAAGGCGACGCTCAAGCGGCGGCCCTCGCGTACTTGTCGTACCCCTCGCGCTCCAGCTCGAGCGCCAACTCCGGCCCGCCGGAGGCGACGATGCGGCCGGCGGAGAGCACATGCACCCGGTCGGGGCGGATATAGTCCAGAAGGCGCTGGTAGTGGGTGATCACCAGCATGGCGCGGTCCGGCCCGCGCAGCGCGTTCACCCCGTCGGCGACGATCTTCAGGGCGTCGATGTCGAGGCCGGAGTCGGTCTCGTCGAGGATGAGGAAGCGGGGCGAAAGAATCGCCATCTGAAGGATTTCCATCCGCTTCTTCTCACCGCCGGAGAAGCCGACGTTGAGCGGGCGCTTCAGCATGTCGAAGTCGATCTTCAGCGCAGCCGCCTTCTCGCGCGCCAGTTTCAGGAACTCCGGCGCGGAGAGCTCGCCCTCGCCGCGCGCCTTGCGCTGGGCGTTCAGCGCCGTTCGGATGAAGGTCAGAGCCGGCACGCCGGGAATCTCCAGCGGGTACTGGAACGACAGGAAGACGCCCCGCGCCGCCCGCTCGCTGGGGTCCAGCGCCAAGAGGTCCTCGCCGTCGAGCCTCGCGCCGCCTTGCGTGACCTCGTAGCCGTCGCGGCCGGTCAGCACGTAGCTCAGCGTCGACTTGCCGGCCCCGTTCGGCCCCATGATGGCGTGCACCTCGCCAGCCGGGATCTCCAGGGTCAGGCCCTTGAGGATCGCCTTGTCTTCGACGGCGGCGTGCAGGTTCTGGATTGAGATCATTCCACTAACTCATCGTGTCGCGGGCGGCGGCCTGGCGGGCAAACCAACTGGGCGGGGTCATCCGGCCTCCAGGTCCAGCCGCGCGCCGACCGGCGCTGTGAAGGCGGAGGCCTCGGCGTCGCCGGTGTTGACCACGCCGCGAGCCTCGAAGATCAGCACCTCGGCTTCCTCGTCTGCGCAGGTGCGGTGCTCGACGCCCTTGGGCGCGACGCCGAGCTCGCCCGGCCCGAGCCGAAGCACGTGATCGCGGAACTCCAGCCGGAACTCCCCGCGCCAGACCAGGAAGAGCTCGTCGACGTCCTCGTGCCGATGCCACGGGAACTCGCCTTCGACCTTGACGATCTTCAGCTCGTGATCGTTGACGTCCGCCACCACCTTCGGCCGCCAGTGTTCGGACACGCGGGCGAAGGCTTCGCTCAGCACCACCTTGCCGGTCACCCAACGCTCCCTTCCAAGCTGATCGCCACCAGCTTCTGCGCTTCGACGGCGAACTCCATGGGGAGCTCCTGCAGGACGTCCTTGACGAAGCCGTTGACCAGGAGCTGCACGGCTTCCTCCTCGGAGAGCCCGCGCTGCATGACGTAGAAGAGCTGGTCTTCCGAGAGCCGCGTCGTCGTCGCCTCGTGCTCGAACACCGCCTGGCCGTTGCGGGCCTCGATGTAGGGCACGGTGTGGGCGGCGCACTGCTTGCCGATGAGAAGTGAGTCGCACTGGGTGAAGTTACGCGCGCCCTTAGCCTTCGGGTGCGCCGAAACGAGGCCGCGATAGGTGTTGGACGAGCGCCCGGCGCTGATCCCCTTGGAGATGATCCGCGACTTCGTGTTGGCGCCCAGGTGGATCATCTTGGTGCCGGTGTCGGCCTGCTGGCGGCCGTTGGTGATGGCGATGGAGTAGAACTCGCCCGAGCTCCCCTCCCCGCGCAGCACGCAGGAGGGATACTTCCAGGTGATCGCCGAGCCGGTCTCGACCTGCGTCCAGCTCACCTTCGAGCGGTCGCCGCGGCAGTCGGCGCGCTTGGTGACGAAGTTGTAGATGCCGCCCTTGCCGGTCTCCGGATCGCCCGGATACCAGTTCTGGACGGTGGAGTATTTGATCTCCGCATCGTCCAGCACCACCAGCTCGACCACGGCGGCGTGCAGCTGGTTCTCGTCGCGCATGGGCGCGGTGCAGCCCTCGAGGTAGGAGACGTAGGCCCCCTTGTCGGCGATGATCAGGGTGCGCTCGAACTGGCCGCTCTCGGCCGCATTGATGCGGAAATAGGTCGAAAGCTCCATCGGGCAGCGCACGCCCGGCGGCACATAGACGAAGCTGCCGTCCGAGAAGACCGCCGAGTTCAGGCAGGCGAAGTAGTTGTCGGACACCGGCACCACCGTGCCCAGGTACTTGCGCACCAGGTCCCCGTGGTCGCGGATCGCCTCGCTCATCGAGCAGAAGATTATTTTGACCGCCGCCAGCTCCTTCTTGAAGGTGGTGACCACGCTGACGCTGTCGAACACCGCGTCCACCGCATACTTCGGCGCGCCCTGCACACCGGCCAGCACCTCCTGCTCGCGCAGCGGGATGCCGAGCTTGGCGTAGGTCTCCAGCAGCTCCGGATCGACCTCGTCGAGGCTTTTCGGCCCCGCCTTCTGCGAGGGCGCGGCGTAGTAGTAGCTGTCCTGGTAGTCGATGCGCGGGAAGCTGACCTTGGCCCAGGTCGGCTCCTCCAGCGCCAGCCAGCGCTCGAAGGCCTCCAGGCGCCACTCGAGCATCCACTCCGGCTCGCCCTTCTTGGCCGAGATGAAGCGGACGATGTCCGCATTCAGCCCCTTGGGCGCGAACTCCTGGTCGATGTCGGTGACGAAGCCGTGCTTGTACTTCTCCAGCGAAGCGACGTGTTCGACGGTCTGCTTGACGGCGGGCATTATGCAACCTCCCGCCGGCGGGAGGCCTGACGCGCGTCAGCCTCCAGCCAGGCGTCCACGAACCGGTCCCAGTGCTCGGCCTTGCTCGCCCAGCCGCCGCTCGCGCGAATGGCGCAGTCGGCCAGATCGCCCGCCCCCATCGCCTGCAGCACATGGCTCTTGGCGACCTTGCCCGAGGAGCAGGCCGCGCCGGCGCTGACCATCACGCCGGCCAGGTCCATCGCCATCACCTGCAGTTCCGAGCCGAAGCCGGCGCGGCCGAGGTTCAGCGTCTGCGGCAGGCGCGGCGCGCCTTCGCCGAACACCGTCGCGCCCTCGGCCTTCAGCCGCGCCTCGGCGGCGTCGCGCCAGGCGGCCTGATCGGCCAGCTTCGGCAGGTCGCGCAGCGCCGCCTGCGCCGCCGCGCCGAAGCCGACGATGCCGGGCACGTTCTCGGTGCCGGCGCGCACGCCCTTCTCCTGGCCGCCGCCGAAGGTCCGGCGGGTCAGCACCACGCGCGGCCCCGTCGCCAGCGCGCCGACGCCCTGGGGCGCGCCCAGCTTGTGGCCGGAAAGCGCCATCGTATCCGCGCCGAGGGCATTGAAGTCGATGGCGATCTTGCCGGCCGCCTGCACGGCGTCGACATGCAGCCAGCCGTCGGCGGCGCGGACGATCTCGGCGACCTCCGCCACCGGCTGGATGACGCCGGTCTCGTTGTTGGCCAGCGACAGGCAGACCAGCGGCGGGCCGTCCGTCTCACGGTCCCAGCCCGCCAGCCGCTCGCGCAGCCAGTCGAGGTCGGCGAGCCCGCGCTCATCCACCGGCCATCCCTCGACCGGCAGGCCGCTGGCCAGCGCCGTCTGCATCACGCTGTCATGCTCGGTCAGCAGCACGACCGGCCGCCGCGCGCCGGCGAAGAAGGCGCTGGCGATGGCGGTGATGTTGGCCTCCGTGCCGCCGCTGAAGAAGGTGATCGAGCCGGGCTTCACATCGACCAGCGCCGCGACCTGTGCGCGCGCCTGCTCGACCATC
>DASPLZ010000023.1:0-4987 GCA_035627295.1 Phenylobacterium sp.
CCTGGCGCATGGCGGCCAGCGGGTGACGGTTTTCGACCTCGACGTGCGCCAGCAGTCGCTGGCCCATTTCTTCGCCAACCGGCAGCGCTGGCTGGCGGCCAACGAAGCCACTGTACCTTCGCCAGTGAACGGCCTGACCGAGGACGAGGCCAGGGCGCTGCTCGGCGCCGACGAACAGGCTAATCTCGCCCTCTTCGAAGCGGCCTTCGAGCGCGCGGAAGCCGACTTCATCATCATCGACACGCCCGGCAGCGACTCGGCCCTCTCGCGCCGCGCCCACGGCCTGGCGGACCTGATCGTCACGCCGATGAACGACAGCTTCGTCGACTTCGACATGCTGGGCACGGTCGATCCGGTGACGCTTGAGCTGGTCAAGCCCAGCCTCTATTCCGAGACCGTCTGGGAGTGCCGCAAGCAGCGGGCGGCGGCGCGGATGCGCTCGATCGACTGGGTGGTGCTGCGCAACCGCCTGGCCTCCACCGAGGCCCGCAACCGCAAGCGCGTGGACGAGCGGGTGCAGGCCCTGTCCCGCCGCGTCGGATTTCGCGTTGGCCCCGGCCTGCGCGACCGGGTGATCTATCGCGAGCTCTTTCCCTTCGGCCTGACCATCGCCGACCTCTCCTCGAAGATCCGGCCGGTGGCGGTCTCGCTGCAGCACGTCGCCGCCCGGCAGGAGCTGCGCGCGCTGATGCACGCGCTGGGGCTGTCCGAGCATTCCGGCGACCGGCTGATGGCGGCCGAGTAGCGACCCATGATCTATCTCGCCCTGGGCTGCGCGGCCCTGGCGTTCTTCGTCTGGTTGGGCCGCGGGCGGCGGTTCGACCTCGGGCGCGGCTGGCGGATCGGCGCGGGCGCCCTGGCCATCGCCGCCTTCGCCGGCGCGGCGTTCATGGTCATGCGCGGCCTCTGGGGGACCGGCATCGTGCTCGCGGTGGTGGGCCTGGGCTTCCTGGCCTCGGTGCGGCGGGACGCCCTCGGCGCCGCCGCGCGGTCGAGCAGCATGACGGTGGCGGAGGCCTGCGACCTCCTCGGGGTCACGCCGGAAGCGTCGACGGCGGAGGTGAAAGCGGCCTACGTACGGTTGATGCAGCGGGCGCATCCCGACGCCGGCGGCTCGAAAGGCCTGGCCGCGCAGCTGAACGCCGCGCGGGACGTGCTTCTGAAACGGCGCTGAGCGCTCAGGCCGGCGAGACCACCATGCAGGGCATCTTCTTGGCCTTAACCGCCTTGCAGGCGTCCTTGGCCTGCTTCTCGGAAAGCCCCTCGAAACGGGCGCGGTAGAAGTCGCCGGACTTGTCGGCGTCCTTCTTGGCGGCGTCGAAGTTGTCGAAGCGCCGGGCGACCAGCGAGAGCTGCTGGTTGGCTTCCTTCTTGGTCTTGAAGGCGCCGACCTGCACCGTCCACTCGCCGGCCGGCTTCTTGGGCTTGGTCACCGCCGCGGCGGCGGCCTGGGTCCGGGGCTTCACCAGCGTGACCATGTTCTTCTCGTCGCGGTCGCCCTGGGCGGTGCTGCGGGTCACATAGGGGCTCATCCGCGGCGCATCGAAGGCCGAAGCCAGTTCGATGCGCTCGCCGCGGTCGCGCCGACGAGCGACGTCGAAGCCCGTGAGCAGCAGCTGCTCGGCGTTGTTGTCCCGCGCCCGGCTGGACGAGCCGCCGAGCACCACGGTGATCAGCCGCCGGCCGTCCTGCACGCCGGACACGGCGATGTTGTAGCCCGAGGCGTTGGTGAAGCCGGTCTTGATGCCGTCGACGCCGGGAATCTTGCCCAGCAGGCGGTTGTGGTTTCGGATCGTCTGCCCGCGATAGGCGAACTGCTGAGTGGAGAAGAGGCTGTAGTACTGCGGATAGTCGCGCATGATCGCGCGCGACAGGATGGCGATGTCCTTGGCGGTCGAGATCTGGCGGCTGTCGGGCAGGCCCGAGGCGTTGGCGAAGTGGGTGTTGAGCATGCCGAGCTCGCGGGCCCGGAGCGTCATCAGGGCGGCGAAGCGGCTTTCCGAACCGCCGATCTTCTCGGCCAGGGCGACGGCGATGTCGTTGGCCGACTTGGTGGCGAGCGCCGACATGGCGTCGCGCACGGTGATCGTCTCGCCGGGGCGCAGGCCGATCTTGGTCGGCGGCTGGGCCGCCGCGCGGGGCGAGATCAGCACCGGATCGTCCAGCTGCAGCTTGCCGGCCGCCAGCTGTTCGAAGGCCAGGTAGAGGGTCATCACCTTGGTGATCGACGCCGGATAGCGCGGGCTGTCGGCGCGCTTGTCGTAAAGCACCTCGCCCGTCGCGGCGTCCATCACGATCGCCGCATACTTCGGCTCGGAGGTCGGCAACTGCAGATAGGGTATCTGCGCGCTCGCCGGCGTGACCGTGCCGGTCAGGGCCGTGGCGGCCAGGGCGATGGAAACGGAAAGGCGGCGGGCGAAACCGTACATATGGGCGTCCGTCGGTTTAAGCTTTTGAAAAGGGGCGACCCCGAGTCACCAGCGAAGCATGTAGCATTCGTTAGGGGACCTTTCTCCAAGGTAAACGGAAGTTGAAGGCGCCCATCTGTCGCAGTGCGCAGAAGGGTCATTGTGCGGTGCACAAAAATCCGTTGACTTGTGCAGTGCAGCATGAGACAAGGCTGGCGAAATCGGCCCGCAATGGGCTCGCACCGCAAACCCGCAGACCGCCCCGCTGCAAGACTTTCAGGAGACCAACATGGCCGCCGCCGAAACCGCCAAAGCCACCGTCGAACAGTTCACCGCCGCCGGCAATCAAGCCTTCAAGGACGGCGTCGAGAAGTCCCTCGCCGCCCTCAACGAAGTGAACACCTACTCGAAGCAAAACCTTGAAGCTGTTGTGGCTTCGGTGACCGCGGCCGCCAAGGGCGCCGAGGCCCTGGGCGCCCAGGCCATGGCCTATTCGAAGAAGGTGATCGAGGACCAGACCGCCGCCGCCAAGTCGCTGGCCGCCGCCAAGAGCGTGCAGGAAGTGGTCGAACTGCAGACCGCCTTCGCCAAGACCTCGCTCGAGGCCTACATGGCCGAGATGAACAAGATGGGCGAAACCGTCGCCGCCTCGGTGAAGGACAGCCTGAAGCCGCTCAACGAGCGCGTCACCGCGGCCGTCGAGAAGCTGCAAGCCGCCCGCTAAGTCGCGGACAAATTTGCGTGATTGAGGCCCGGAGCGCTGCTCCGGGCCTTTTTCATTGCGCGGCGGGTGCGCGCGCCGTGGGGCTCATGCTAGACCGCAGCCATGTCGAAGATCGCTGACCGCCTGGCCGAACTCGGCCTCACGCTTCCGCAGCCGGTGGCCCCCGTGGCCAACTATGTGCCGTTCGTTCGGGCCGGGAAGCTGGTCCATATCTCCGGCCAGGTGTCTGTCGACGCCGGCGGCGGGATCAAGGGCGTGGTCGGCGAGGATGTCGACCCCGAGACCGCCAGGCGCGCGGCCCGGCTCTGCGGGATCAACCTGCTCGCCCAGATGAACGCCGCCGCCGACGGCGACCTCGACCGCGTGGCGCGGGTGGTGAAGCTCGGCGGCTTCGTGCAGGCCGGCCCCTCCTTCTTCGAGATCCCGCAGGTGGTGAACGGTTGCTCGGACCTGATGGTCGAGGTGTTCGGCGACCTCGGCCGCCACGCCCGCTCGGCGGTGGGGGTCTATCGCCTGCCGATGAACTTCGCCGTCGAGGTCGATGCGGTGGTGGAGCTGAAGTGAGGGCGAGGTTCGGCGAGGCCTGGGACCTCCTGTTCGACCCGCCGGTCGCGCACAGGGGCCTTTGGTCGCCGGGCGGCGCACCGGAGAACTCGCTCGCCGCCTTCCAGGCCGCCTGCGCCGCCGGCTATGGCGTCGAGCTGGACGTGCAACTCTCGGCCGACGGCGAGGCGATGGTCTTCCATGACGCCACCCTGCAGCGGATGACGGGAAAGCCCGGCAAGGTGCGCGACTATTCGGCGGCGGACCTTTCCGAGATGTCGCTGGCGGGGACTGACGAGACCATCCCGACCCTGCGCGAGACCCTGGCCGTGGTCGGCCACCGCGCCATGCTCCACGTCGAACTGAAGACGCCCTATGGCGACGTCGGCCCGCTGGAGCAGCGGGTGCACGAACTGATCATCGACCATTCCGGCCCGCTCTGCGTGATCGGCTTCAACCCCTACAGCCACGCCTGGTTCGCCGAGCGCTATCCCGGCGTGCTGCGCGGCCTCGACAGCTACGACTACGCCCCGCCGGGCCCGAAGGGGCTGGCGCCCGACCAGCGGGAGGCCTTCGCACGGCTGGAGCACGTGGCGGTCGCGCGGCCACATTTCCTGGCTCTGAGCGTCGATATGCTGCCATGCCCGCGGGCCAAGGGTTATCGCGAGAACGGCATGCCGGTGGTGGCCTGGACCGTTCGCGAGCCGGAGCAATGGACCCGCGTCGAACCCCATTGCGACAACCTGATCTTCGAGGGCTTCCGAGCGTGAGCCTGAAGCCGGCGGTCAGCGTCCACCGCCGCATTTCCGAGATCGGCCGCGAGGCCTGGGACGCCTGCGCGGCCCACTATGGCAACCCCTTCGTCCGCTACGATTTCCTGGACGCCCTGGAGGAGACCGGCTGCGCCGTCGAGCGCCAGGGCTGGGGGCCGCAGCATCTCGCCGTCGAGGACGAGGCTGGGCGCATCGCCGCGGTCATGCCGCTCTATCTGAAGAGCCACAGCCAGGGCGAATACATCTTCGACCACGCCTGGGCCGACGCCTATGAGCGGGCGGGCGGGCGGTATTATCCCAAGCTGCTCTGCGCGGCTCCCTTCACGCCGGCCACCGGGCCGCGGCTGCTGCTGCGCCCCGACACGCCGGTGGGCGAGGGCAGGGGCCATCTGCTCGGTGGCGCGGCCAGCCTCTGCGAGCGCTACGGCGCCTCCTCCTTCCACATCAACTTCCCGACCGAGGACGAGTGGCTGTGGCTCGGCGAGCAGGGCGTCGGCCTGCGGCAGGGCCAGCAGTACCATTGGCGCAACCTGGACTAC
>DASPLZ010000024.1:0-2082 GCA_035627295.1 Phenylobacterium sp.
CGAGCCTACCCGCACGCTGGTGGCGCCGAAGCGGATGGCGGTCTCATAGTCGTCGCTCATGCCCATGGAGAGGCGCCCGATCCCGTTGCGCTCGGCGATCCTGGCGAGGAGGGCGAAGTGCGGGCCGGGGGCTTCGCCGAGCGGCGGGATGCACATCAGGCCCTCGATGGCGAGGCCGAAGGACTGGCGGCAGGCGGCGATGAAATCGTCGGCCGAGGCGGGAGGCGCGCCGGCCTTCTGCGGCTCCTCGCCGGTGTTAACCTGCACATAGAGCCGGGGCGCGCGGCCCTGCTTGCGCATCTCGTTCGCCAGGGCCTCGGCCAGCCGCGGGCGGTCCACCGTCTCGATGACGTCGAAGAGGCTCACCGCCTCGCGCACCTTGTTGCTCTGCAGCGGGCCGATCAGGCGCAGCTCGATCTCGTCCCGCCGCTCGGCCCAGCGGTCCATCGCCTCCTGCACGCGGTTCTCGCCGAACACCCGCTGGCCGGCCGCCAGCACCGGCCCCACCGTCTCCCAGGGTTGCTGCTTGCTGACGGCGACCAGCTCCACCGAGGCCGGGTCGCGGCCGGCGGCGTGGGCGGCCTTGGCGATGCGGGCGCGAACCTCTGCTAAGGCTTGCGCCGGATCGAACGGAGCGGTGGGTGCGGCGGAGCGGGACATCGGAACTGGCGAAGGCGGCCGCGACGCTAAGGCGACGCGCGGCCGGGCGGAACCCCCCGCGCGCCCTTCCGGCGATCTGGGCGGTGACCGACCCGGCGCGCACCGGCGACCCCGCGGCCCTTGCGGCCGGCCTGCCGGGCGGCGCGGGCGTCATCCTGCGCCTCTTCGGGGCGGCGGGCGGCGAGGCCGTGGCGCGCCGGGTGAGGGCCGCCTCCCCCAGCCTGCCGCTGCTGGTCGGCGCCGACGCCCGACTGGCGGCGCGCATCGGCGCGGACGGCGTGCACCTGCCCCAGCGGCTGGCCCATCACGCCCGGCGGCTGAAGCGGGCGCGGCCGGGCTGGCTGGTGACGGCGGCGGCCCACGACCTGGCGAGCGCCCGTCGCGCCGCGGCCTTCGGCGCCGATGCCGTGATCCTGTCGGTGGTGTTCGAGAGCCGCAGCGCCTCGGCGGGACGGCAGATGGGCGCGCTGCGTTTTGCGATACTCACGCGCCGCGTGGACGCGCCGGTCTATGCGCTGGGGGGCGTCAATGCGCGCAACGTCAGGCGATTGCTGGGATCTCGCGCGATCGGGATCGCGGCGGTGGACGCCTTCAGAACTTGAAGGCCGTCTCCAGACGCACCCGCGGGGTGGTCTTCTGCGGCGTGGTGCGGCTCGTCAGCGCCTCTTCCTCGTCGCCCAGGGCGACGGCGCCGCCGACCCGCAGCGAGGGGGTCAGGCGGAAATAGGCCCCGGCCTGCACGTCGTTCAGCTTGGCGTCGCGATTGGCGGGCTGCTCAAGGTCGAGGGTGACGCCGAAGCGGCCGCGGCGGGCGTCCCACTTCACCGTCTTGCCGGCGTTCGGATTGGCCGCCGAGGCGGGCTCGGCGCGGACAGTGAAGTCGGTGACGGGTTTCGGCCTGGCCTGGGCGTGCGCCGACCCGGCCGCGGCGAGCGCCGCAGCTCCGATCAGGATCGCCAATGGACGAGCGCCCATCGCCACGCGTCTAATACCCCTTGCCCCGCGGCCGCATGGAGAATGCGCCCGCTGTCGGGATCGATTAAGGGCCGCGACTTCCAAAGGTCAACCGCGACTCCATGACAGTTCCTTGACTTAGGGGCTGAATCCGGCGGGCGTGTGGCGATTGGGTCACGCGATTTCGCGTTGGCGGGTGAGCCGCCTTGTTATAGACGGGCTCCTTCGTGGGGCGCATTGGCGCAGCTTCCTGAAGGGAGGCGGGCCGTACAGAGACGACGGAGCGAACCGGATATGGCGTTCAAGAGCAACGCATGGCGCAAAACCACCTTCGCCAGCGTGATGGTGCTCAGCCTCGTCGCCCTTTCGGCCTGCGGCACGCCCCGGATCCTGGGCGGCCGCGACCGCTCGCCCGAGCGCACCGAGAACGCCGCCGCCATCGGGGTGAACGGCTATCTGTGGCGCGCG
>DASPLZ010000025.1:0-13993 GCA_035627295.1 Phenylobacterium sp.
GGCGGGCGCACGGGCGCCGAGCGGCCGGGCTCCCCGATCATGTCGATGGCATAGACGCGGAAGTCCTGTGCGAAGGCCGGGACGTCGAACATGAAGGCCGCCGTATTGGCCTGCGCGCCGTGCAGCAGGACGAGCGGCGGAGCGTCCTTCGGCCCGCAGGCGACGACGAAGGTCTCGCCCTGGCCGGTGGCGAGGACGATCTCGTCGTGCGGGACCGGCCAGCCGGCCAGCACGCGCGCATAGGCCTCGGCGATGGCGCGCGCGGCCTCGGGCGAGCGGTAGACGGCGCTCATCGCAGCGCCTGGACGATGGCGGTCAGGGTCTGCATCAGGGCGGTGACGTCGGCCAGGGCGCCGATGGCGACGACCTTCAGCGTACGCCGCTCGGGGTCGTAGGCGGTGTCCAGGTGGAAGGGCTCGGCGCGGCCCTGCGGCGAGATCAGCGAGCCCTGCAGGGCGACGGTCAGGCGGTGCTGGGCGGCGGCGTCGATCTCGGAGAGCTCGACGATGCTGGTCATGCGCGCCGGCGCGGGCGGGGCGGCCGGGATCCCGGCGAAGGCGTCGAGGTCGCGCCGGGTGATGCGGTAGGCCTTGCCGATGCGCGTGGCGCGCAGGCGGCCCTCGCGGATGGCGCGCAGGACGGTCTTGGCGTGCAGCCCGAGGCGGGCGGCGGCGCGTTCGACGGTGTAGAGCTCCTCGGACATCGCAATTACTCCGTAACGTGCCAGATAAGTCACTTAATGAAGCACAATATAGAGTCAATGGGGACGGGTAGACGCAACGCGGCGTCATCCGTACTGCTGTTGCCGCAACGCCACGGCGACGCTCGATTTCCCGGCGCCCAGCGACCGCCGCTTGTGCGCCACAGCCGCGACCGCCACCTTCCGCGCCTCTTTGAAAGGCAAGACCCATGGCGTCCCCCGACGCCGGCGCCGCCGCTCCGCTGGAGCCGCGCGTGGCCGACATTCGCGCCGAAACCTCCGAGCTCTTGCGTCTCGCCGGCCCGGTGGTGCTGTCGCGCCTGGGCATTATGACCATGGGCCTGTGCGACGCGGTGGTGGTCGGCCGCTACTCGGCGCGCGAGCTGGGCTACCACTCGCTAGGCTGGGCGCCGACGGCGGTGGCCCTCACCGTCTCGCTCGGCCTCCTCGTCGGAGTGCAGGTGATGACCGCCCGCTACATCGGCGAGGGGCGCCGGGCCGAAGCGGGCGCGGTGCTGCGCCGCGGGCTGGTCTACGGCTTCTGGATCGGCCTGGCGGCGGCGGCGATCATGATCGCCCTCGGCCCGTGGTTCCTGCACTCCATCGGCCTGGAGAAGGACCTGGCGCGCGGCGCCGGCGAGGTGCTGGTCATCTTCGCCCTCTCGCTGCCCTTCACGACCATGTCGGTGGCCGGCTCCTCGTGGCTGGAGGCGCTCTCCAGGCCCGGCGTGGTCTCGTGGATCATGTGGATCGGCAATGTCGTCAACCTGGGCCTGCTGCTGCTGCTGGTGCCGGGGACCTTCGGCCTTCCGGCCCTGGGCGCGATCGGCGGCGGCTGGGCGACCTTCGGCGCGCGCGCGGCGCTGGCCATCCTGACCCTGGCCTACATCTGGCGGATGGCCGAGGCGCGTGAGCTGGGCGTCTTCCAAAAGCCCCGCCGCGACCGCGCCGACGAGATCGAGCAGCGCCGCATCGGCTACGGCGCCGGGGCCTCCAACTTCTTCGAGGTCGCCGCCTTCGCCGGGATGAACGTGGTCGCCGGCTGGATCGGCGTCCTGGCCGTGGCCTCCTGGGCGGTGGTGGTGAACGTCGCCTCCGTGGTCTTCATGGTGCCGCTGGGCCTGGCGACCGCGACTACGGTGATGGTCGGCCGGGCCTACGGCGCGCGCGACCTGCCGGGGGTCCGGCGGGCCGGCATGATCGGCTTTGCGGCCGCCGCGGTGTTCGGCGTAGTGGTGTCGCTCGCCATCTGGCCGGCGGCGGAGCTGATCTCCAGGGGCTACACCACCGACCCGGCGGCCATCGCCCTGGCCGTGCCGGCGCTAGTGCTCTCGTGCCTCTTCTTCCTGCCTGACGCCCTGCAGGTGGTGATCGCCCAGGCGCTGCGCGCCCGCGCCGATGTCCTGGTCCCGACCGTCACCCACATGATCAGCTACGCCTTGATCATGACGCCGCTCTCCTATTGGTTCGCGATTCCCCTGGGCCACGGCCTGATCGGCATCGTCTGGGGCGTGATCATCGCCAGCTTCGCGGCGTTCGGCTTCCTGGGCGCCCGCTGGTTGTGGCTCGCGCGGCGGCTCTAGGCTCTGAACATGTCCGCTCATCCCGGCGAAAGCGGGGACCCAGGCTTTTATCGAAGAGCTCAGCGTTGCCTGGACAGAACTAGGTCCCCGCTTTCGCCGGGATGAGCGGAGGAGGAAGGGCCGGCTGGCGCCCAGCGCCGCCGCGCACGCTACACCCCCAGGATCCAGCCTTCCTCGCGCTCGGCGTCGGCGACGGTCGCCGGATCGGCGTCCTTGGCGAAGCCAAAGGCGGCGCCAAGCTTGCCGGCCTCATCCAGCTTGGCGAAGTGCTCGGCGGTGACGCGCACCTGGGCGGCGTCCTTCACCTCGCCGGGCGCGGGCGTGGCCTTGAAGAGCGATGGGTAGACCTCGGCGGCGACCACATCGACGCCGGCCAGGCTGTCCTCGGTCAGGGCCTTGAAGTCCGTCTCGAACGGCCAGACGCGCATCGCATCGCCGCGCGCGTCCTTCAGCCGGCGCATCATCGGAATGCCGAGGATCGCCTGACCGCCGACCGAGCCGTTGTAGTAGAGCTTCCAGATCGATGCCGCGCCCTTGGCCGCCAGGTCCGCGTGGCGGAACTCCGGCAGGTCGTCCGGGCCGTGCGCGCGCGTGCGCTTCGGCTGCAGGGTGGTCAGCGCGTCCTTCGGCGGGCAGCCCCAGAAGGGGAACGGCCCGCCGGTCAGCCGCCGGTTGATCTCCGAGCCGACGCCGAAGCGGTTGTTGGTGTTGTCCGCCTTGTCCTTGACCATCTTGGCCAGCTGGTCCCAGGCCGAGCGCCAGGGCGCCTCGCCGGGCAGCTTCAGCGCCTCGGCGAAGCCGCGCGGGAAGCCCAGCGGGAAGTCCACGCCCAGGAGGCACCGCTCGGAGCGCTTCTTCAGGTCGTCGAGGATCTCGTTCAGCTTCTGCTCGGCCGCCGCCCGCGTCGGCGGATTGTGCGCCTCGAACGCCAGGCGGAAGCGCACGTCGCGCTTCAAGACGCCGATCCACACGCTGTCCGCGCCGGTCGCGGGCTTGGCCGCGGCGCTCCAGTCGACGATCACATAGGCGTTGAAGAGGCGGGCCAAGGCGGGCTCCGAGGCAGGAGGGGTCGGCGGGCGTCTTAGCTCGCCGCAAGAGCGTGGCCAATCGGTGGCGTCATCACTTTCGCAATGCTAGGGCGCGCCCTCGAAGGAGGCCGGCATGGCGGATGAGCTTCGCGCGGGCGTGATCGGCGCCGGCGTCTTCGGCGGATACCACGCGGCCAAGTACGCCGAGCTGCCGGGCGTGCGCCTGGTCGGCGTCTACGACACCCATCCGGAGCGCGCCGCCGAGGTGGCCGGCCGCCACGGCGCGCGCGGGTTTGCGAGCTTGGACGCGCTACTGGCCGAGGTGGACGTGCTGACCATCGCCTCGCCCGCCGTCGCCCACGCGGAGGCCGCCCTGGCCGCGCTCAAGGCAGGCGCGCACCTCTATGTGGAGAAGCCGCTCACCGTCGATCTCCAGGCCGCCGACAGGATCGCCGCCGAGGCGGCGCGGCGGGGTCGGGTGGTCGCGGTGGGCCATCAGGAGCGGGTGGTCTTCGAAGCGATGGGCCTGCTGAATATTCCCGAACGGCCGCTCCGGCTGGAGGCGGTGCGCCACGGCCCGCCCTCGCCGCGCAGTCGCGACGTCTCAGTGGTGCTGGACCTGATGATCCACGATCTCGACCTCGCCCTGGCGCTCACCGACGCCGCACCCCTGGCGGTGGAGGCGGAAGGGGAGGGAACGGACGGCCTCGACCGGGTGCGCGCCGAGGTCGATTTCGACGACGGCTTCACCTGCATCTTCGACGCCTCGCGCGTCGCCGCGGGCCGGCATCGGACGATGAAGCTCGCCTTTCCTTCCGGCGAGGTGGAGATCGACTTCGTCGCGCGGACCTTCCGCAACACCACGCCTTTCGTCCTCGACGAGGCCTTCGCCGAAACGCCGGCCGGCAGGGACTCGCTGAAGGTCAGCGTCGAGGGCTTCCTGGCGGCGGTGCGCGGCGCCTCGCCCCGGCCGGTGGTCGACCTCGCCGAGGCGGCCCGCGCGCTCGATCTGGCTCTGGCGGTGGAGCAGGCGGCGGCCTAGGTTTCAGCTTCACCCTTGCGAGGAACCCGCCATGTCCAGCGCCTACGACTATTCCTTCGACGCCCTGACCGGCGGGCCGCTGCCGATGACCACCTTCAAGGACAAGGTGGTGCTGGTCGTGAACGTCGCCTCCAAGTGCGGCCTGACCCCGCAGTACGACGCGCTGGAGAAGCTCTACTCCAACTACAAGGACAAGGGCCTGGTGGTGCTGGGGGTGCCCTCTAACCAGTTCGCCGGCCAGGAGCCGGGGACGGCCGAGGAGATCGAGGAGTTCTGCCGCACCACCTACGGCGTCGATTTTCCGATGGCGGCGAAGGTGGACGTGAAGGGCGACGGCGCCCACCCGTTCTACAAGTGGGCCAAGCAGGAAGTGGGCGAACCCGCCGAGCCGGTCTGGAATTTCCACAAGCTCTTGGTCGGCAGGGACGGCAAGCTGATCAACGTCTTCGGCCCCCGCACGACGCCGGACGACCCCGAGGTGGTGAAGGCCATCGAAGAGGCGCTGTAAGACGGTTTGTGCTAGGTTCGGCGCATGGCTGACGACGCCTACGACACCGATTTCTACGCCTGGACGAAGGCCCAGGCCGAGGCGCTGCGCGCCAGGAAGACCGGCGTCAACGCGCTCGACTACGACAACCTCGCCGAGGAGATCGAGGATTTGGGGCAGAACGAGCGCCGGGCCTGCACCAGCCAGATCGAGAACATCCTCCTGCATCTGCTACTGATCCAGTACGTCGGCGGGATCGACGTGCCCCACTGGCGGCATGAGATCGTCGGATTTCGTTTCGAACTGCAGGACCACCTGACGCCCAGCCTTCGCGCGGCCCTGCCGAAGGAGCTGGATCGTCTCTATGCCCGGGTCTTGAAGCGAGCGGCGACCAAGCCGGGGTTGCAACACCTGGCTTCGCGGTACCCGCCGGCCTTGCCGTACAGCTGGGAGCAGATCCTGGGCGCCGACGATTGGTTCCCTTACCCCTACGCCGAAGCCTGACCACCTTGCCTTTGCGTCGGCAGGCGCTAAGCCCCTCCCGTCAGTAAGCGGGAGGCGCGTATGCACAAGCGGCCGGACGGGACCTGGGACAAGTCGAAGCTGCCGAGCCGGCATGTGACCGAAGGGCCGTCGAAGGCGCCGCAGCGGTCGTACTTCTACGCCATGGGCCTGGGCAGCCGCGAAATCGCCCAGCCGTTCGTCGGCGTCGCCTCCTGCTGGAACCAGGCCGCGCCCTGCAACACCGCCCTGATGCGCCAGGCCCATGCGGCGGCCGAGGGCGTCAAGAAGGGCGGCGGCACCCCGCGCGAGTTCTGCACCATCACCGTCACCGACGGCATCGCCATGGGTCACGAGGGCATGCGCTCCTCACTGGCCAGCCGCGACCTGATCGCCGACTCCGTCGAGCTGACCATGCGCGGCCACGCCTATGACGCCCTGGTCGGCCTCGCCGGCTGCGACAAGAGCCTGCCGGGCATGATGATGGCGATGCTGCGGCTGAATGTGCCCAGCGTGTTCATGTACGGCGGCTCGATCATGCCGGGGCGGCTCGACGGCAAGGACCTGACCGTGCAGGACGTCTTCGAGGCGGTCGGCCAGTTCTCGGCCGGGACCATCGACGAGAACCGCCTCTGCCAGGTGGAGCAGCACGCCTGCCCGGGCGACGGGGCCTGCGGCGGCCAGTTCACGGCGAACACCATGGCCTGCGTCTCCGAGGCCATCGGCCTGGCCCTGCCGCTCTCCAGCGCCCTGCCGGCGCCCTACACCGACCGCGACCAATACGCCGTCGCCTCGGGGGAGGCGGTGATGCGCCTGATCGAGCAGAACATCCGTCCGCGCGACATCTGCACCCTCAAGGCCTTCGAGAACGCCGCCGTGGTGGTGGCCGCGACCGGCGGCTCCACCAACGGCGCCCTGCACCTGCCGGCCATGGCCCACGAGTGCGGCATCAAGTTCACCCTGCGCGACGTGGCCGAGATCGCCGCCCGCACCCCTTATGTCGCCGACCTGAAGCCCGGCGGCCGGTTCGTGGCCAAGGACATGGGGGAGGCCGGCGGCGTGCCGATGCTGCTGAAGACCCTGCTGGAGGGCGGTTACCTGCACGGCGACTGCATGACCGTGACCGGCAAGACCCTGGCCGAGAACGTCGCCGAGGTGCAATGGCGCGACCAGGAGGTGATCCGCCCTGTCTCCAACCCGCTGTCGCCGACCGGCGGCGTGGTCGGGCTCTGGGGCTCGCTGGCGCCCGACGGCGCCATCGTGAAGGTCGCGGGCCTCAAGCACGTGAAGCACCGCGGTCCCGCCCGCGTGTTCGACGGCGAGGACGCCTGCTTCGCCGCCGTCGAGGCGCGCGACTACAAGGAAGGCGACGTGCTGGTGATCCGCTACGAGGGCCCCAAGGGCGGCCCCGGCATGCGCGAGATGCTGGCCACCACCGCGGCGCTCTACGGCCAGGGCGTGGAGAACATCGCCCTGCTCACCGACGGCCGGTTCTCGGGCGCCACGCGGGGCCTGTGCATCGGCCACGTGGGGCCGGAGGCGGCGGAGGGCGGACCGATCGCCCTGGTCAAGGACGGTGACATCATCTCCATCGACGCCGAGGCCGGGACCATCGAGCTGGAGGTCGATCCCATCGAGCTGGAGCACCGCAAGCATCACTGGAAGCCGCGCGAGACCAACTACGGCTCCGGCGCGATCTGGAAGTGGGCGCAAGGGGTGGGCCCGGCGCACCTCGGCGCCGTCACCCACCCGGGCGCGGCGGGCGAGCGTCACGTCTACGCGGACATCTGAGCCATGCGGCTGCTGGGTCTGACCGGCGGCACCAGCTGGGAGAGCACGGTGCTCTACTACCAGCTGATCAATCGCATGACGCGCGAGCGGCTGGGCGGGCACCACTCCGCCCCGCTGGTGCTGCGCTCGGTGGACTTCGCCCCGCTGGAGGCGGCGATGGCGGCGGACGACTGGGAGACGGTCGCGCGCCACCAGATCGACGCCGCGCGCCTCCTCTGGACCGCCGGCGCCGAGGCGCTCGTCATCTGCGCCAACACCATGCACAAGGTCGCCGACCGGGTGCAGGCGGCGGTCGACCTGCCGCTGATCCACATCGCCGACGCCACGGCGGACGCGATTCTGGCTACGGGGTGCAAGCGCCCGCTGCTGCTCGCCACCCGCTACACCATGGAGCAGCCGTTCTATCGCGAGCGGCTGGCGCGCCACGGCGTCGAGGCGCAGGTCCCGGACCTCGCCGGCCGCGACCGGGTGCACGCGATCATCTTCGACGAGCTGGTGAAGGGCGTCGTCTCGCCCGCCTCCAAGGCCGAGCTGCTGGCGCTGATCGCCGGGATGCGGGGCGGCGAGGGCGTCGACGGGGTGATCTTCGGCTGCACCGAGATCGGCATGATCCTCGGTCCCGGCGACTTCGATATCCCGACCTTCGACACCGCCGAGATCCACGCCCGCGCGGCCGTGGACTTCGCCCTCGAGGACCGGCTGCCGGGCGCGCCATGACCGAGCTCACCGCCGAGAAGATCGACGAGGCGGCCTTCGAGCAGCTCTATGTCAGCATCATCGAGCCGACGCTCGCACCGCTGGAGGCGGAGCGGCTGGCGCTCTGGAAGCGCTTCTGGCGACAGCTGTGGTTGCTGGTCCTCCCTGCCGCCCTGGTTATAGGGGCGGTGATCGCCGCGTTCGCCAGGGACATCGAGCCCTTCGTCTGGTTCAGCCTGTTCGCCGGCATGGGCGGGGCCGGGCTGGCCTACCAGCCGCTGGCGCGCTTCCAGAGGCGCTGCAAGGCCGCGGTGCTCTCCAAGCTCGCCGAGGCCCTGAAGCTCTCCTACATGATCGAGGGGTTCTCGCCGCCGGCCTTCGATGCGGCGCGGGGCTTCGAGATCCTCCCCTACTACGAGCGCAAGTCCTTCGAGGACCTGTTCGCCGGCCACCGGCGCGGCTGCGACTTCCAGCTCTACGAGGCGCACCTGGAGGAGGAGCGGGGCTCGGGCAAGAACCAGCGCTGGGTGACCACCTTCCGCGGCCAGATCATCCGCATCGCCTTCCCGAAGAAGTTCCTCGGCACCACGGTGGTCAACCGCGAGCGGTTCTTCAAATGGAAGCGCGCCGGCTTCGAGCGCGTCGGCCTGGAATCCAGCGAGTTCGAGCGGGCGTTCGAGGTCTATGGCACCGACCAGGTGGAGGCGCGCTATCTCGTGCACCCCGCCTTCATGGCCCGGCTGATCGACTTCGAGGCGGCGGTCGGCGGCAAGAAGCTGCGCTGCCTCTTCCATGAGGGCGACCTGGTGATCTGCGTCGAGGGGCCGAACATGTTCGAGGTGGTCGACGTCGGCAAACCGATCCCCGAGAAGGACCGCACGAAGAAGGGCGTGCTGGAGATCCAGAGCCTGTTCGACGTCATGGACCAGGTGCTCGACCCGCCGCGCCCGCACTGGGGCGCGAAGGCCTAGGCGGGCAGGGCTGGTACGCCGAAGACGTAGGGGTGGAGGGCCAGCAGCACCGCCCAGACAAGAACACCCAGCCCGATCCGCCACCAGCCGATCTCGCCGAGCCGCAGTTGCTGGCGGCCGTCCGCGATGGCGGCGAACGGAACGTTGGAGGTCTGGGCGGCGAAGGTGTCCCACTTCAGGCCGAGCGCCCGCTTGCGCTTGGCGTCGATGCTGGCGGTCCCGAAGAGCGCCAGGGCCAGCAGCGAGCCGAACAGGATCAGGCTGGCGAGGTCGCCGTTCACCAGCAGGTGTCCCAGGCCCCAGATCGCCACGCCCCAGAGGAAGGGGTGGCGCGTCACCCGCAGCATGCCGCGCGCCACGTCGGGCCGGTCGAGCGCGCCCTCCTGCCGCACGCTGGTGGGATTGGGCGTCGAAAGGCCGATGACGATGAACGAGAGCGCCACCAGCATCAGCCCGATCTGCACCCAGCGCAGCGGCTCGCTGACGCCCCAGAACGCGACGTTCCCGGGCGCGCCGCGGGTCATGCCGTAGCCCCAGATCAGCCAGCCAAGGCCGGCGAAGGAGGCCAGCACGAACAGGCCCATATACGGCCCCTGGCTGATCCGTCCGATCAGCGCCTCGCGCAGCCGGGTGCCGGAAACGAAGAGATGGATGGCCACGAAGAACGCGGCGGCCGCGATCAGGTGCATCATCGGCGCGACTCCTTCCCCAACGAACCGGCCAATATTTTACACTGTCAATTTATGACGGCGCAACCGCCCGCTTCAGCACATAGCTTTCCTGCAGGAGGCCATTGGCGCTCATGAAAGCGCTGATCGATTCATAGGTGGAAGTCCTGAGCGGGCCGTCCTGGTCGTCGGTGCGCAGGCTGGAATCGGCCATCGGGCCGAAGAAGCGCATCAGCGGCCCTGCCTTCACCACCGTCGGCTGGTAGTGGGCTTTCAGGTTGGCGCGGATTTTCGCCGGCTCGGCGGTGTTCCACGACGCCGCGGCGATGACGTCCAGCATGAAGCCGTTGCAGTTCTGGTATTTGTCGGACCAGGGGTTGGCGATCAGCGAATAGTTCGGGTTGTGCAGGGCGCCGTAGGTCGGCGAATCCAGCACCGCCAGGATGCGCCGCTGCATCTCGGGAGAGGGGATGATCACCGCCACGTCGTCCACCGCCGAGCCGCGGGTGAAGTCGAACGGCCAGTCCTGCACCAGGCTCGACTGGTTGCGCGGCAGGGCTTTGCCGTCGCCCATATAGAGGTTGTAGACCGCATAGCCGCTGAGCTTGCGCCCGTCGGCCGCATTGATCTGGCGATGAACCCAGAAGGCGCCGTGGGTGTAGGAGATGCCCTCCGGCAGGGCGGCGCGCGGCCGGCCAGTGCGGAAGACGATAGCCAGGCGCGCGTTCTTCGACGCCAGGTCCCGCTCGATCTGCTTGCTGAACTCGGCCGCCTCGGCCGGCTTCAGGTGCTGGACGATGGAGCGGGCCGAGCTGTCCTGCGCCAGCGCCGGCGCGGCCGGCGCGAGGGCGAGCGTCCCGGCCAGCAGCAGCGAGGCCAGCCTCACCGCTGGGGGGCCTTCGTGTCGTAGGGGACCTGCGGCGCCGGATCTGCGACCACCACCGCGTCGTCCACCTTCAGCGGGCCTTCCGACGCCGCCTGGGCCGAGGCTCCGGCCGCCTCCGACATGCCGCCGGCCACGCCCACGGAGGCGGCGCCCCCGACCACCGCCGCGCTGCCCACAACCGCCGACCCGCCGGCCGCGACGCTGGCGGGTACGGCGGCCGCGCCGACCACGGTCTGCACGCCGGATTCGGTGAGCGCGGCGGCGGCTTCGGAGGTGGCCTCGGACGCCGCCGAGCCGTTGGCGGCGCTGTCCTGGGCCAAGGCGGGCGCGGCCGCGGCGGCGAGGGCGAGAAGGGCGAGGGTCAGGCGCATGGGGGTCAAGGTTCCCGTGGAGGTTGGCGACAGCATAGCTTGCCCGCATGACGGCGAAAATGCGCTCAGCCGCGGGCGATCACCTCATGTTCCTCGCCCCACCAGAGCGGCGAGCGGGTGAGGTCGACGAAGCGCCGCTCGTCCTCCACCAGCAGGCGTCCCGCCTCGATCGCCTCGGGGTCGCTCGCGAGCCCGGCCATGTCCTCCAGGCTCTCCCACCACAGCTGGGCGACGCCGTCGTAGCCGACCGGCCCGCCGCGGATGGCGCGCAGACCCTCGGAGGCGTCTTCCGGCAGGCTGTGGGTCTGGACGTAGCGGCGGATGCGCAGGGGTTCCTGCAGGCTGGCGACCAGCGGCCCGTGGATTTCGCGCCAGTACCGCTGGAACTCGGCGCGCGAGAGTTCGGGGCGGCGCACCAGGCAGAAGGTCAGCTTGATCATCAGACCTCCAGTTCGATCACCACCGGCACATGGTCGGACGGCTTCTCCCAGCCGCGCACGTCGCGATGGATGACGCAGGCCCGCAGCCGGTCGGCGGCCTGCGGCGAGAGCAGGTGATGGTCGATGCGGATGCCGTGGTTCCGGTTCCAGGCGCCGGCCTGGTAGTCCCAGAAGGTGTAGCTCTCCGGCGCGCCGTCGATCTCCAGGAAGGCCTCGGTGAGGCCGAGGTTCTTCAGGCCCCGGAAGGCCGCCCGGCTCTCCGGCTGGAAGAGGGCGTCGGTCACCCAGCTCTCCGGCTTGTCGGCGTCGCGCGGCTCGGGGATGACGTTGTAGTCACCGCAGAGCACCAGCGGCTCTTCCAGCGCCAGCAGGTCCTTGGCGTGCCTATGCAGGCGGTCCATCCAGGTGAGCTTGTAGGCGAATTTCTCGGTGCCGATCGGATTGCCGTTGGGCAGGTAGATGCCGCCGACCCGCACCGGCACGGGCCCGGAGACCACCGCCTCGATATAGCGGGCGTGGTCGTCGCCCTCGCCGTCGGGCAGGCCGCGCCGCACATCCTCCAGCGGCGTCTTCGAGAGCATGGCCACGCCGTTGTAGGTCTTCTGTCCGTGGACGGCGACGTTGTAGCCGAGCCGCTCGAACGGCTCGGCCGGGAACTTCTCATCGACGCACTTGATCTCCTGCAGACAGGCGACGTCGGGCTGCTCAGCCTCGAACCAGCGCAGCACGGTCTCGAGCCGCGCATTGACCGAATTGACGTTCCAGGTGGCGATCCGCATGGCGTCAGGATTAGGCCCGCCGCAGACGCCGCTCAAGACGCCGCGGGCGGATCAGCTCCGATCCTCGGCCAGGAAGTCCTGGTGGAACTCGGGCGCGTCGCCGTCGTCCAGCGGGTCTTCCTCCGGCGCGGGCATTGACGGGTCGGGCACGCTGAAGTCGGCCGGCAGGTCGAGGCTCAGGAGGCCGGCGGCCTTCATCTCGGCCATGCCGGGCAGGTCGCCGAGGCCAGCCAGGCCATAGTGCTCCAGGAAGGCGTCGGTGGTGCCGTAGGTCACCGGGCGGCCCGGCGTGCGGCGCCGGCCGCGCATCTTCACCAGGCCCAGCTCCAAAAGCACGTCGAGGGTGCCGCGGCTGGCCTGCACGCCCCGCACGGCCTCGATCTCGGCGCGGGTGACCGGCTGGTGGTAGGCGATGATCGCCAGGGTCTCCTGGGCGGCCCGGGAGAGCCGGCGCGGCTCCTCGCGCTGCTCGATCATCAGGAACGAGAGGTCCGCCGCCGTCTGGAAGCGCCAGCCGCCGGCCACGTTGGCCAGCTCCACGCCCCGGCCGATGTAGCGCGACTGCAGCACCGCCAGGGCGGCGATCACGTCGGCGCCCGCGGGCAGGCGCTTGGCGAGATCGGCCTCAGTCAGGGGACCTGCGGCGGCGAAGAGCAGCGCCTCGACCCGGCGCTCGATCTCGGCGGGGTCGGTCACGCCGCGGGCTTCCGGGTGCGCAGGTAGATGTCGGCGAAGTGCTCCAGCTGGCGGGCCTCCAGCTCGCCTTCCTTCACCAGCTCCAGGCTCGCCGAGAGAGTGGAGGCGAGATACGAGGCGCGGCTGGGCTCGGCGTCGTCGAAGGCCATGGGCGCGACGCCCGCGAGCGCCGTCCAGCTAGCGAGCTCCGGCAGCAGCTTCTTCAGCCGCAGGCGCGCCTCCTCCAGCGGGTAGGCCACGGGGAGCGAGGGCGTGTAGTGCCGCGAGGCCTCCTTCTTCCGCTGGCCGACATAGGCCGCCATCAGCTCGTAGAGGTCGCCTTCCAGCTTGGAGGAGGGGATGATCCGGATCGCCTGCGGGTCGCCCCGCACGAAGACGTCGCGGCGCAGCTGCGGGCCCTGCATCAGCGTCTCGGCGGCCTTGCGCATGGCGTCGAGCTTGGCGAGGCGGAAGGCGAGCTGGGCGGCCACCTCCTCGGCGGGCGGCTCCTCGCCGGGCGTCGCTTCCGGCTTGGGCAATAGCAGGCGCGACTTCAGGTAGGCGAGCCAGGAGGCCATCACCAGATAGTCGGCGGCCAGCGCGAAGCTGCGGCGGCGCGCCTCGCGTACGAAGGTGAGGTACTGCTCGGCGAGCTTCAGGACCGAGATCCTGGTGAGGTCGACCTTCTGGCTGCGGGCGAGCGCCAGCAGCACGTGCAGCGGCCCCTCGTAGCCGTCGACGTCGACGATCAGCGCCTCGCCGCCCTCGGCCGCCTCGGCGGCGGCGGCGAAGTCGAGAGAGGGCTGGAAGCTCCTGCTCACGCGGCCCATTTGCCTTCGAAGGCGGCGTCGAAGCGGGCGCGGCCCTCCTCGGCGTCGAAGGGCTCCGGCGCGCGGGCGATGCGGGCGAGCGCGGCCTTGGCGCGCTGGGCGGCCTTGCCGGAGAGGCTCTTCGTGCCGGCGACCACGCCCTTCATCTCGGCCATGTCGCCGTTGCAGTGGAGCACCACGTCGCAGCCGGCGGACAGCGAGGCGCGGGCGCGCTCGGCGAAGTCGCCCTCCAGGGCTTTCATCGAGAGATCGTCGCTCATCACCAGGCCCGCAAAGCCGAGGTCGCCGCGGATGACGCGCTTGAACGCCTTCTTCGAGGTGGTGGCGGGGCGCTTCCGGTCGATGGCCTCGTAGACCACGTGGGCGGTCATCGCCATCGGCATGTCGGAGAGCACGCGGAAGGGCGGGAAGTCGCGGGCGGCCAGCTCCTCGTAGCTCGCTTCCACCACCGGCAGGGAGAGGTGGCTGTCGGCCCGGGCGCGGCCGTGGCCAGGGATATGCTTGATCACCGGCAGCACGCCGCCGGCGATCAGGCCCTCGGCGGC
>DASPLZ010000026.1:0-5007 GCA_035627295.1 Phenylobacterium sp.
CCTGCCGCGCTTCGACGCCGTGATCGCCAACCCGCCGTTCTTCGACGACCCAGGGGCCTTGCGCGGCCCGGCGCCCGGCAAGCGCGGCGCCTGGATGGCCGACGCCGGCCTTTCGGCCTGGACCGGCTTCCTGCTGGCGGCCGCCAGGGACGGCGGCTCGATCACTGTGATCCACCGCGCCGATCGCCTCGCCGACCTGCTGGCGGAGCTGAGCGCCAAGGCGGGCTCCTTCGCCGTGCGGCCGGTGCATCCCTTCGCCGACCAGCCGGCCAAGCGGGTCCTGGTGCGCGCCGTGCGCGGCGGCCGCGCGCCGCTGCGCCTGCTGCCGCCGCTGGTGTTGCACGAGCGCGAGGGCGGCAAGCACGCCGCGCAGGTGGAAGCCATCCTGCGCGGCGAGGCGGACCTCGGCTGGGGCTAGGCCGCGACCGCTTCTTCGGCTTGCTGCAGCAGCACCTCGGCGATCTGCACCGCGTTCAGCGCCGCCCCTTTGCGCAGGTTGTCGCCGGTCACGAACAGCACCAGGCCGTGCTCCACCGTCGGATCGGGCCTGAGGCGACCGACGAACACCGGGTCGCGCCCCGTCGCCGCCAGCGGGTTCGGCACGTCCTCCAGCACCACGCCCGGCGCGGCGGCCAGCAGGGCCGTCGCCGCCTCCACGCTGATCGGGCGCTCGAACTCGGCGTTGATCGAGAGGGAATGGCCGGTGAACACCGGCACGCGCACGCAGGTGCCGCTCACCGGCAGGCCGGGGATGTCCAGGATTCTGCGGGTCTCGTCGCGCAGCTTGACCTCCTCCTCGGTGTAGCCGTCCTCCACCAGCCGGTAGTTCAGCGGGTTGACGTTGAAGGCGAGCGGCGTCGTCCACTTCTCCGGCGCCGGGAAGGCCACCGCCCCGCCGTCGCGCGCCAGGGCCGCGCCGCCGTCCGCGGCGGCCCGCACCTGGGCCTCCAGCTCGCGGATGCCGGCGACGCCCGCGCCCGAGGCGGCCTGGTAGGTGCTGGCGACCAGCCGCTTCAACCCCGCCGCGGCGTGCAGCGGCCCGAGCACCGGCATGGCCGCCATGGTGGTGCAGTTGGGGTTGGCGACGATGCCCTTGGGGATGTTGGCCAGGGCGTGCGGATTGACCTCGGCCACCACCAGCGGCACGTCGGGGTCGCCTCGCCAGGCCGAGGAGTTGTCGATCACGATCGCCCCGGCCGCCGCCGCCTTCGGCGCCAGCTCCAGCGAGGTCGAACCGCCCGCCGAGAAGAAGACGATGTCGAGTCCGGCGAAGTCGGCGGTCCCGGCGTCCTCGACCACCACCTCGCCGCCGCGCCACGGCAGCCGCGTCCCCGCCGAACGGGCCGAGGCGAACAGGCGCAGGGACGCCAGCGGAAAGGCCCGCTCGTCCAAGAGCTGGCGCATCATCTCGCCGACCAGGCCGGTGGCGCCGACCACGCCGACATGCGGTGGCCGGGAAGCGGAAAATCGAAGGGTCATGGCTCTGGCGTCTCCTTAAGAGTGCGGAGGCGCGAGGATCAGCCGGTCATGGGATAAGGCCGCCCCGCGCATCGGCGGGGCTTTGGCTGAGGGCTCGCTCGTCAGACGCGCGCCCCCGCCAACGCCCCGCCGCGGCGGGTCGTTTTCGGGGTAATCGCTTTGGTCATGCGAGCGAACATCGGCGGGCGCTCTAGCACGGCGCCGGCGAAGACGTAAACCGCTCCGCACGGGGGCATCCCGTCGGGGCTAAGGCGCATGGTCCCGCCGGATCGTCGCCTCGTCCAGCCGCAAGAAGCGGGCGGCGTTGTCGTAGTAGATGCCGCGCCGCTGCTCGGGCGTAAGGAAGCTCGCGCCTTCGATCCGCTCGATGATCGGCGCATAGTCCTGGTCATCCGAACCCAGGAGGATGCGGTCGGCCAGGCCGGCGTCGACAAACCGGCGCAGCGAGGCGTCGTGCAGGTCCGGGGGGCCGATGCTGTTGAGCACCGACATCTCCGCATAGACATTCGGGAAGTCGCGCATCAGCGCGATGGTCTCCTCCACATAGTCGAACCCGGCGTGCTGCAGGACCACGCGCAGGGTCGGATGCCTGGCCAGCACCGGCCGCAGCAGCGCCGGATCGCCGTATTCCGCCCTATAGTCGGGGCAGCAGTCCGGCCGGCGCCGCGGCCCCTGGCCCGGGCCGGGCCCCCGGCCGGTGTGGACGAACGCCGGCGCATCGTGCTTGGCGGCCAAGGCCCAATAGGGCGCCATGGCGGGGGCGTCCGGAGGCACCGCGGCATAGTTGAAAACCAGCTCGCCGATCCCTCCGAGCGCGCCGGCGGCCAGCTGGCCATCGAGCCAGGCCGCGTCGGGCATCAGGCCGTCGGTCTCGGTGAAGCACCATTTGCGGTCCACCGTCAGGGCCGGGCAGGGAAACATCGGGCTGAGCAGAAACCGGGTCCGCTCGTCCGCCCGATAGTGCGCCACGTCCTCGCGCCCGGTGACGAACAGCGCTGCGGCCACGACATGGTGTCGCCGCATCTCCTCGCGGATCAGGGCGAGGCCTTCGGCGTCCGACTCGCCCGGCCACGGCGTGTGACGGTGGACATCGATGATCGGCTGGCGCCCGGCCGGTTGAGCCTCGGCCTGGGACAGGCCGGAAAGCAGCATCGCGGCCACCAGGACGGCCCGCCCCCACATGCCCATGTCGCGTCCTCCGTTGAAGCGAGGCCATAGTCAGGGCTCAGCGGGCGCGGCGTCCAGCCCCACGCGCCAAGCCCGGTCGGCCGCCCCTAGCGCGTCAGCACGAACGCCGTCGTCAGGATGACGATCAGCATCATCAGCGCCCCGATCCGCGGATAGTCCGAGAAGCGATAGCCGCCCGGCCCCATCACCAGCATGTTGTTGTGATGGCCGATGGGCGTCAGGAAGTCCGACGAGGCGCCGATCAGCACCGCCAGCAGGAAGGCGTCGACATCGGCGCCCAGCGCCCGGGCCGCCTGCACCGCCACCGCCCCCATGACGACCGCGGTCGCCACATTGTTGAGGAACATCGAGAACACCGCGGTGGCCGCCGTCAAGGCCGCCAGCGCCCAGAAGGGGCTCGCCCCCGCCAGGGCCTGGGTCAGCCAGCTGGCGGCGATGGCCGCCGCGCCCGAGGAATCGAAGCTCTGGCCGATCGGGATCATCGCCCCCAGCAGCACCACCGTCGGCCAGTCCACCGACTGGTAGATGTCCAGCGGCGGCACGAAGCGGGCGGCGGTCATGATCGCCGCCGCCGCCAGGAACGACAGGGCCGGCGAGACGCCGAAGGCCGCCGTCGCCACCACCGCGGCGGTATAGATGCCCAGCACCAGCAGCGCCCGGCGCGCGGGCGGGGCGGCGGTGATCTTGCGGTCCACCTCCAGCAGGCGCGCGTAGCGGGCGTAGCTGGCCAGCATGTCGGCCGAGCCCTGGATGAACAGCTGGTCGCCCGCCTGGATGTGCATGGTCCCCAGCGGCTTGCGCTCGCGCGCCATGCGCAGGCTGCCGGCCACCACGCGCAGGTCGCCGTCCGTCTGCGCCTCGATGGCGTTGTAGGAGAGACCCTCCAGCACCGAGCCGTCGGCCACCACCAGTCGCGAGACCACCGCATTGGCCGCCGGGCTGCGGGGGATGTCGTAGACGAGGTCCACCTTCTTGCCGGCGTCCCAGGGATCGGCCCTGGCCGAGACGATCACCGTGTCGCCCGGCTGCAGGATGTCGTCGCCGGCCAGGGTGACGCGCTCGTGCGCGCGCCACACGGCCAGCTGGGTGATCTCCGCCTCGCGCAGCTTCGCCTGCACATCCTCCCAGCGCAGGCGCAGGTTTTCGCTGGCGTGCAGCTCGAAGACCCGCAGCGGCTCGTCGACGCCGGCCTCCGCGCCGGTGTCGCGCCGCGGCGCAAGCCGCCAGCCGACGATCATCAGATAGGCCAGGCCCGCCACCGTCACCGCGCCGCCGACCGGGGTCATGTCGAAGAAATGGAAGGGTTCGCCCAGCGCCTCCTCGCGCACGCTGGACAGGATCAGGTTGGCCGGCGTGCCGATCAGGGTGGTCATTCCGCCCAGGATGGTGGCGAAGGACAGGGGCATCAGCCCGACCGCCGGGCTGATGTTCTCGTCGCGGCACAGGCGGATCATCACCGGCATGATGATCGCCAGGGCGGCGATGTTGTTCATGAAGGCCGAGAGCAAGGCGCCCAGGGCCAGGAGGATCGCCATCTTCAGCGCCAGCGGCGCCTGGGTCGGCGTGACCGTGCGCACCACCAGGCTGGCCGCGCCGGACAGCTCCACCGCCCGGCCGATGACCAGCACGGCGGCGACGGTGATCACCGCGGAGTCGGCGAAGCCGGCGAAAGCGTCCTTGCCCGGCACCAGCCCGATCACCACGGCGATCAGCAGGCTGATCACCGCCACCAGGTCCGGGCGCACGCGGTCGCTGACGAACGCGACCAGCGTCGCGGCCAGCAGTCCGGCGCTCAGCAGCGCGGGGGATATCTCAGGCAGGATCGCTCACCCCATCTCCCCGCGGGCCGCGGGTCCCGTACCTCTCGAAGGCATGAAACCCGCAAATCCCGTCTTCGATCCAGGGGATTAATTGCGCGCGGTGTCTACGAGCTTGTTCTTCGAAATCCACGGCATCATCGCCCGCAGGCGTGCGCCGACCTCCTCGATCTGGTGCTCCGAGCCCCGGCGGCGCGTGGCCTTGAAGCTCGGCTGGCCGGCGGCGTTCTCGGCCATGAAGTCGCGCACGAAGCGGCCCGACTGGATGTCGTCCAGCACCTTCTTCATCTCGGCCTTGGTGGCGTCCGTGACGATTCGCGGGCCGGTGACGTACTCGCCGTACTCCGCGGTGTTGGAGATCGAGTAGTTCATGTTGGCGATGCCGCCTTCGTAGATCAGGTCGACGATCAGCTTCACCTCGTGCAGGCACTCGAAGTAAGCCATCTCGGGGGCATAGCCCGCCTCGACCAGCGTCTCGAAGCCGGCGCGGATCAGCTCGACGAGACCGCCGCAGAGAACAGCC
>DASPLZ010000027.1:0-6273 GCA_035627295.1 Phenylobacterium sp.
GCGGCCTGCAATTCCTTGATCTCATTCAGGAAGGCAACATCGGCCTGATGAAGGCGGTCGACAAGTTCGAGTACCGCCGCGGCTACAAGTTCTCGACCTACGCCACCTGGTGGATCCGCCAGGCGATCACCCGCTCGATCGCCGACCAGGCCCGGACCATCCGCATCCCCGTGCACATGATCGAGACGATCAACAAGATCGTCCGCACCTCGCGCCAGATGCTGCACGAGATCGGCCGCGAGCCGACGCCGGAGGAACTGGCCGAGAAGCTGGCCATGCCGCTGGAGAAGGTGCGCAAGGTCCTGAAGATCGCCAAGGAGCCGATCTCCCTCGAGACGCCGATCGGCGACGAGGAAGACAGCCATCTGGGCGACTTCATCGAGGACAAGAACGCCGTCCTGCCGATCGACGCGGCCATTCAGTCGAACCTGCGCGAGACCACCACCCGGGTGCTGGCCAGCTTGACCCCGCGCGAGGAGCGGGTGCTGCGCATGCGCTTCGGCATCGGGATGAACACCGACCACACCCTGGAGGAGGTCGGCCAGCAGTTCTCGGTCACCCGCGAACGCATCCGCCAGATCGAGGCCAAGGCGCTGCGCAAGCTCAAGCACCCGAGCCGCTCGCGCAAGCTGCGCTCGTTCCTCGACAGCTGATATGAGAAAAGGGGCGGCTCCGGTGGGGCCGCTCTTTCTATTTATGCTGATCGGCCTTGCGTGGTTCGAGACGCGCTTTGCGCTCCTCACCATGACTAGGATTGTGCTGTCCTAGTCATCCTGAGGGGGCCGCGCGAGCGGCCGTCTCGAAGGACGCATGGCGCCTCAGCCGCCGATATCGAAAATCTGCTCGAAGCCGCCGAAGATCATGCGCTTGCCGTCGAAGGGCATCTGCATGTTCTGCATACGCTCGTCGCCCATCAGCTTTTCCCAACCGGCGTCGCGGGTGGCCTTGTCGGGCCAGGTGATCCAGGAGAACACCACCGTCTCGTCCGCCGTGGCCTGGACGGCGCGCTTCAGGTCGGTGACCTGGCCGTCGGGCACGTCGTCGCCCCAGTTCTCCACGCATTTCAGGGCGCCGACCTCAATGAAGAGGGCGTCGGCTTTGCGGGCGTGTTCGAGAAAGGCGGCCTTGTTGGCGGTGGGCACGGCGGCGACCATTCCGTCGATATAGGGCATCGGGGGTTCCTCCTTGGGTCAGGCCTTGAGAGAGATGACCTAAAGAGTTATTATTTGCAACAATGGAGTTAGAAAAAATAACTAAGAAGGCGTCCCGCAGCTACGACGACGCCTGCGGCGCGGCCCATGCGCTGGATCTGATCGGTGAGCGGTGGGCGCTGCTGGTGATGCGCGAGCTGATGCTGGGGCCGCGCCGCTTCAGCGACCTGCGGGCGCAGCTTCCCGGCATCTCGGCCAATGTGCTGACCCAGCGTCTGGAGGGGCTGGAGGCGGCGGGGATCGTGCGGCGCGCGCGGCTCGCGCCCCCCGCCTCGGTGCAGGTCTACGAACTGACGGAGTGGGGGCTGGAGGCCGAGCCGATCCTGCTGCACATGGGCATGTGGGGCGCGCGCTCGCCGCAGCACGATCCGACGCTCTATTTCAGCCCCGCCTCCCTGATGCTCTCGCTGCGCGCCAAGTTCGAGCCGGCGCGGGCGGCTACGACAGATGTTTCCCTGGAGATGCGCTTCGGCGGCGAGAGCTACACCGCCGCCGTCCAGGCCGGCCGGCTGACCACGGCGCGCGGCGCGCCGGCGCGGGCGGACGCCGTCGTGTCCGGCCAGCCGGTGACGCTGATCGAACTCTTCTACGTCAAGACCCCGCTCGAAGTGCTTGAAGGGCAGGGCAGGTTGGCCGTGGAGGGCGACCGCGGCGCGCTGCTGCGTTTCGCCGACCTCTGGGAAATGCCGCCCAAGGCGGGCTGAGTTTCAGCCTCGCCCCTTGCATCGCAGGGGGTTCGGAGGCATCTAACCGCCGCTTACGCACATTGGCCGGCCTTTACCCAAGGCGGCGGTTCGGGCCCTGGCCCGTCCGGCGGCCGAAACCGCTTACGCCGAGAACCTCCCATGGGCGGTGAGGGTTTTCGGTGGAACAGGGCGCCCGCCGTCGCACGGCCGTCGCTTTCGCCGCCTACGATTCTGAGTGAAGCCGTCTCTGGAGACCCATGAAGGTACCGCATACCGAATTCGCCGACCGCCGCAGCGCCTCGATGGAGGCCAAGCAGGCCATGCTGGCCCGCTTCAAGCCCAAGCCCGCCGTCACCGCCACCGAGTTCGTCGACCGCAAGGCCCTGAAGGCCAAGCGCGCCCAGGAACTGCGCGAGGCCCGCGAGGCCGAGAAGGAAGCCAAGCGCATCGAGCGCGAGGCCGCCGAGGCCGCCGCCCAGGCCGAACGCGAAGCCGCCGAGCAGGCCGCGCTGGAAGCCAAGCGCGAGGAGCGCAAGGCCCGCAAGGCCGCCGAACGCACCGACGCGCAGAACCGCCGGCTGTCCAAGCTGGCCGCCTACGCCAAGGCCGGCACCTCCGACTTTTGACTTGAGCGCGCGAGGCGGGTAGCGCCGGCCCATGCCGCTGCGCCCGCTCTTCGTCACCCGCCTCTACGAGGCTTCGCTGGCCGAGGCCCGTGATTTCGCGTCCTTCAACGTCGAGTTGGAGGACGCCTGCCGCATGCTGGCCGCCGAGGACCGGGCCGGCCGCGCCTGGTCGCGCGAGCACGGCTACGGGGGCTACACCTCCTACGCCTCGCTGGACGACCTGCCGAAGCGGGCCAGCATCTTCGAGGATCTCAAAGCAAGGCTAGATCGCCACGCGCGCGTCTACGCCGATTGCCTTTCGCTCGATCTCGGCGGGCGGCGGCTGAAGCTCGACAGCCTTTGGGTCAACGTCCTGAAGCCTGGCGCGGCGCACCCGGGCCACATCCATCCGCACAGCGTGATCTCCGGCACGGTCTATGTCGCCACGCCGCCTGGCGCGGGGGCGCTGAAGCTGGAGGACCCGCGCCTGCCGCTGATGATGGCCGCCCCGCCCAGGCGGGCGGACGCGCGGGAGGAAGATCGCAGCTTCGTCTATCTGCAGCCCCAGCCGGGGACCCTCTACATGTGGGAGAGCTGGCTCAGGCACGAAGTGACGCCGAACCGCGCCAAGGGCGAGCGGATCAGCATCAGCTTCAACTACGGCTGGCGCTGAGGGCCAGCGCGGGAACCCCCGCCGGGGCCTGGGACGTTTCCCTCCCGATCCAGACAATCAGAGCGATGGAGACGGCATGGAGACCCTCGGCGACGCCGTGGCCGGCGCGCAGCAGCGCCTCACCTGGCTGCCCGACTGGGCGCTCAGCCTCCTGATCCTCGCCGCCTTCGCCGGCCTGGCGGTGGCGCTGCACGGCGTGGCGGTGAGCCTGGTGCGGCGGGCGCTCAAGCGCCGGGACGAATTCTGGCGGACGCTCATCCAGCGCACCCGGGGGCCGAGCCGGCTGGCGCTGCTGGTGGTGGGGCTGGGCCTGGCCGCCAACCTCGCGCCGCTGACGGAAGGCCAGGCCTCGTTGCTCAAGCAGGTGCTGCTGGTGGCCTTCATCGTTCTGATCGGCTGGATCGCCCTGACGGCCCTGGACATCGCCTCGGCGATCTACCTGCGGCGGTTCAAGATCGACGTCGCCGACAACCTGCTCGCCCGCAAGCACGTGACTCAGACCCGCATCCTGCGGCGCGCCGCGGCGGTGCTGATCGTCGTCCTCACGACGGGCTTTGCGCTGATGACCATTCCGGGCGTGCGGCAGTACGGGGTCAGCCTGCTGGCCTCGGCCGGGGTGGCGGGGATCATCCTGGGCCTGGCGCTGCAGCCGGTGCTGACCAACCTTCTGGCCGGCATCCAGATCGCCATCACCCAGCCGATCCGCCTCGACGACGCCGTCATCGTTGAGGGCGAGTGGGGCAATGTGGAGGAGATCGGCGCGACCTATGTGGTGGTAAAGCTTTGGGACTGGCGGCGGATGGTGCTGCCGTTGAGCTACTTCATCACCACGCCGTTCCAGAACTGGACCCGCGAGAACGCCTCGCTGATCGGCGCGGCGATGATCTATGTCGACTACTCAGCCCCCGTCGATGAGATGCGGGCCAAGCTGGAGGAGATCGCCAAGGCGAGCCCGCTGTGGGACGGCGATGTGGTGAACCTGGCGGTGACCGAGCTTTCCGAACGGACCATGCAGATCCGCTGCCTGATCAGCGCCAGCAGCGCCGGGAAGGTCTTCGACCTGCGCACCCACGTGCGCGAGGAGATGGTGGAGTGGCTGAAGGTCGAATATCCCGGGGCGCTGCCGCGCGACCGGCTCGACCTGCCGCGGGAGTTTGCGCCGACAGGAGAGGCGAGGGCGCATTGACTCCCTTCCCCCTGGAAGGGGGGAGGGGCTTTAGGCCTGCGAGTAGCCCAGCCGCTCGTTCAGCCGCTCGAGCACCTCGATGGCCGCGTCGGCGATCACCGTGCCAGGCTGGAAGATGGCGTCGGCGCCGGCCTCGCGCAGGGCGGCGAAGTCCTCCGGCGGGATGACGCCGCCGACCACCACCAGGATGTCGGCGCGGCCCAGGCGCTTCAGTTCCTCGATCAGCTCGGGAACCAGGGTGAGGTGGCCGGCGGCGAGGGAGCTCGCGCCCACCACATGGACGTTTTGCTCCACGGCCTCCTTGGCGGTTTCGGCGGGGGTGCGGAAGAGCTCGCCCACGTCGACGTCGAAGCCGAGGTCCGCGAAGCCGGAGGAGATCACCTTCTGGCCGCGGTCGTGGCCGTCCTGGCCCATCTTGGCGACCAGCACCTTCGGTTTGCGGCCGTCCGACTGGGCGAAGGCATCGACCATCGCCTTGGCGCGCTGGTTGGCCGGCGTCGCGCCGGCTTCGCGCAGGTAGACGCCGGTGATGGCGCTGGCCTTGGCGTGGTGGTCGCCGAAGGCCTTGCGCATGGCGTCGGAGATTTCGCCGACAGTGGCGTGGGCTCTAGCGGCCTCCAGCGAGAGCTGCAGGAGGTTGGCGTTTCCGCGCGCGCCATTGGTGAGGGCTTCCAGGCGGCGCTCGACCTCGGCGTTGTCGCGTTCGGCCTTCAGGCGGGCGAGCTTGGCCAGCTGCTGCTCGCGCACCGCGGAGTTGTCGACCTTCAGGACCGGGATCTCGTCGGCTTCGGTCGGGCGGTAGCGGTTGACGCCGACCACCGTCTGGCGGCCCGAGTCGATCGCCGCCTGGGTGCGGGTGGAAGCCTCCTCGATGCGGCGCTTGGGCAGGCCCTCGGCGATCGCCTTGGCCATGCCGCCGAGCGCCTCGACCTCGGCGATGTGGGTAAGGGCGCGCTGGGCCAGATCGTGGGTCAGACGCTCGACGTAGTAGCTGCCCCCCCAGGGGTCGATGGTGCGGGTGTAGCCGGCCTCGTGCTGCAGGAAGAGCTGGGTGTTGCGGGCGATACGGGCGGAGAAATCCGTAGGCAGGGCAAGGGCTTCGTCGAGACTGTTCGTGTGCAGGCTCTGGGTGTGGCCGGCGGTGGCGGCCATGGCCTCGATGAGGGTGCGCGGCACGTTGTTGTAGACGTCCTGCGCCGCCAGCGACCAGCCGGAGGTCTGGGTGTGGGCGCGCAAGCTGATCGAGCGGGCGTCCCTCGGCGCGAAGTTCTCGCGCATCAGCTTGGCCCAGAGCAGGCGCGCGGCCCGCTGCTTGGCCACCTCCATGAAGTGGTTCATGCCGGCGTTCCAGAAGAACGACAGGCGGGGGGCGAACTTGTCGACATCCAGGCCCGCGGCGACTCCGGCGCGGACGTATTCGATGCCGTCTGCCAGGGTGTAGGCGAGCTCCAGGTCGAGCGTCGCCCCGGCTTCCTGCATGTGGTAGCCGCTGATCGAGATCGAGTTGAAGCGCGGCATCTCGGCCGAGGTGAAGGCGAAGATGTCGGCGATGATCCGCATCGAGGGCTCGGGCGGATAGATGTAGGTGTTCCGGGTCAGGAACTCCTTGAGGATGTCGTTCTGGATCGTGCCGGCCAGGGCCGCGTGGGGCACGCCCTGCTCCTCGCCGGCGGCGATGTAGAGCGCCAGGATCGGCAGCACCGCGCCGTTCATGGTCATCGACACGGTCATCTTGTCGAGCGGGATGCCGTCGAAGAGCGTCCGCATGTCGAGGATCGAGTCGATGGCGACGCCCGCCATGCCGACGTCGCCCTTCACGCGGGGATTGTCGGAGTCGTAGCCGCGGTGGGTGGCGAGGTCGAAGGCGACCGAGAGGCCCATCTGCCCAGCGGCCAGGTTGCGGCGATAGAAG
>DASPLZ010000028.1:0-4087 GCA_035627295.1 Phenylobacterium sp.
CAGACCTTCGACATGGGCGGCGGCGCGGCCGGGCGCACCCACCTGCAGCGCTCCTACGTCTCCGACCTGGAGGGCAAGGTCTTCAAGTCCCTGCTGCCCGACACCGGCGTGAAGAGCTCCGACATCGAGGCCTTCTTCTCCAAGGTCAGCAATGCGGTGCTGATCGACACCCTGCCCAACGACCCGCGCAACGTGATCGTCATCGACGGGCGGCTGGACACCCTGGGCGACACCCTGAAGGTCGACGTCTATTCCGGCCGCACCGAGCGCCTGGACCGCGCCTCGGAGCGTTTCGGCAATCCGCAGACCGACCTGAACGGCGAGATCCGCGCCCGCGGCGAGGTCGGCTTCGACGGCGGCAAGGCCTATTTCGCCCAATGGATCAGGACGCCCGACGGGCGCTGGGAGGAGCACTTCCGCAGCGGCGCGGCCGAGCGCGAGGTGTTCGGCATCGGCGCCTTCACCAAGGACCCGAACATCCTCTACGTCCTCTCCAACCGGGGGCGCGACAAGGTCGGGGTCTACGAATACGACATCCGCACCAAGAAGATCGGCGAGGCGGTCTTCGAGCATAAGCTGTTCGACGCCACCGGGGTGATCCAGTCGAATGGCGCGGCGGACTACGGCGAGCTTCTCGGCTTCGCCTACGAGGGTCCCGCCGGCAGCACCTACTGGACCGACGGGCGGATCGGCGCGCTCAACAAGTCGCTGCGCCAGGCCCTGGGCGTGAAAATGGCCAGCATCGACTGGATCGATCCCGGCACGAACGAGAAGGCCCGCCTGCCGGTGGCCGACGGCGCCGACGCCTACATCACCCAGTACTCAGCCGACATGAAACGGTTCATCGTCGTCAAGACGGGACCCAGCCAGCCGACCGAATACTATCTGCTGACCGACGGCGGCGGCCTGCAGCTGCTCGGAAAGCAGCGTCCGAACCTGGACCTCGCCGCCCTCGGCCGGACCCGGCTGGTGGAATACGCCGCCCGTGACGGGCTGCAGATCCCGGCGCTGCTCACCGTCCCGCCGGCCAGCTTCGGCCCCGGCCCGCACCCGGCGGTGGTGATGCCGCACGGCGGCCCCTGGGCGCGCGACGAGATGGCCTGGGACCCCTCCGGCTGGCCGCAGTTCCTGGCCAGCCGCGGCTATGCGGTGCTGCAGCCGCAGTTCCGCGGCTCGCAGGGGTGGGGCCAGAAGCTCTGGCGCGCCGGCGACCGCGAGTGGGGCCAGAAGATGCAGGACGACAAGGACGACGGCGCCAAATGGATGATCGCCCAGAAGATCGCCGCGCCGGGCCGTATCGCCATGTTCGGCTATTCCTACGGCGGCTATGCGGCCCTGGCGGCCAGCATCCGGCCGGAGGGGATCTACAAATGCGCCATCTCCGGCGCCGGCGGCAGCCTCTCCAGCATGAAGCGGGCTACCTCGCAGAACCGCATCCTGCGCGAGCTGCAGCGGCCGACGGTGGAGGGCCTGGACGCCATCGAGCACGCCAGCGAGGTGAAGATCCCGCTCTTGCTCTACCACGGCGACCGCGACCAGATCGTGCCGGTGAAGGACTCCGAGCGCTTCGTGAGCCGCGCCCGGGCGGCCGGGGTGAAGGTGCAGTACTTCGAGATCCCCGACATGGGCCACACCTTCAACACCTGGACCCCGGCCATGGCCGAGCGGCAGCTGGTGGAGATCGAGCGCTTCCTGAAAGAGGACTGCGGGCCGGGCGGGCTCTAGCCACGCCTTGACCGCCGGGCCGCGCGCCGCTCAAACCTTCGGTGACCCCAGCGTCGCCGGAGCCCCGCGCCATGTCCGCCGAGATCGAGCCGTTCCACGCCATCTCGATCAACACCCTGGCCCACGATCTGCGCCGCGAGGGCCGCTCGATCGTGCAGGTGGCCTTCGGCCAGCCGTCGACCGGCGCGCCGGCCGCCGCCATCGCCGCGGCCCATGCGGCGTTGGACTCTGACGTCGGCGGCTATTGGGAGAGCCCCCAGCTGCGCGACCGCATCGCCCGGCACTACCGCGAGCAGTATGGGGTGGAGATCGAAGGGCGGCAGGTGATCCTCACCTGCGGCGCCTCGCCGGCCCTGGTGCTGGCCATGGCCGCGGCCTTCTCGCCCGGCGACCGCATCGCCACGGCGCGGCCGGGCTATGTCTCCTACCGCAACAACGCCAGGGCCTTGCACCTTGAGCCGGTGGAGATCCCCTGCGGGCCGGAGGCGCGCTTCCAGGTGACCGCGAAGGCCATCGCCGACCTCGACCCGGCCCCTCAGGGGCTGATCATCGCCAGCCCGGCCAATCCCACCGGGACGATCATCGAGCCCGACGAGCTGGCGGCCATCGCCAAGGTCTGCCGCGAACGGAACATCCGCATCGTCTCCGACGAGATCTACCACGGCCTCAGCTACGTCGGCCGCGCCCGCTCGATCCTGGAGTTCGAGCCGACGGCGCTCGTGGTGAACAGCTTCTCCAAGTACTTCAGCATGGTCGGCTGGCGGCTGGGGTGGCTGGTCGCGCCGCCGGACCTGATGGCCCGCGCCCGCGCCTATGTCGGCAACTTCTACCTGACCGCGCCCTCGCTCAGCCAGCACGCTGGCCTGGCCGCCATGGACTGCCGCGAGGAGCTGGACGGGCACCTGCAGACCTACCGCAGGAACCGCGACGTCCTGCTGGCCGCCTTGCCGAAGCTTGGCCTCTCGGAGATCGCCCCGCCGGACGGCGCCTTCTACATCTACGCCGACGTCAGCCACCTGACCGACGACAGCCTGGCCTTCTGCGAGCGGATGTTGCGAGAGGTGGGGGTGGCCTGCGCGCCGGGCGTCGACTTCGATCCCGTCGATGGGCGCCACTTCATCCGGTTGAGCTTCGCCTCGGCGACGGCGGAGATCGAGGAGGCGGTGCGGCGGCTGATCCCCTGGTTCGCGGAGCAGGACGCTTTGGCGCCGGCATAGCAGCAACAATCGGTGTCATCCCGGCCGCAGCGAAGCGGAGAGCCGGGACCCAGGGGGTTCTGCAGCGCGCTTGGCCCCTGGGTTCCGGATCGGCCCTGCTGGCCGTCCGGGATGACACCGATGTTGTGCTTGAGCGCTAGCTGAACAGTGCTCCGAGGTGTCCGTTGAGCCATCGCCCCTCGGGATCGTGCTCGCGCCGCACGCGCCGGAACCGCTCGGCCTCGGGATAGAGCGCATCCACGTCCTCGCGCCTCAGGGTATGCCGCTTGGCCCAGTGCGGCCGTCCGCCCGCCCTGCGGAACATCGTCTCGGCTTCGGCGAAGAGGTCCGCCCAGGGCATCGGCGCGAACTGGTGCATGGAGATCGCCGCGCAGGGGCCGCGGTTGAAGGGGCTGAGCCAGATGTCGTCGGCCGCCGTCCAGCGGAACTCGAAGGGGAAGGTGACCGGCAGCTCGCCCTTGCGGATCCAGCCGATGGCCTCCTGCAGCACCGGCAGGGCGTCGTCCCGGGGCAGTTCGTATTCCATCTCCTCGAACGGCACCGTCCGCTCGGAGGGGAAGATGCGGTTGGCCGGGCCGACGCGGCGGCTCTTGCCCGCGCCGCGCGCCAGCACCTTCTGCAGCACCGGCGTGAACTTCGGCGCGGCGGCGCTGAGCTCGCAGCAGAGGCGAAAGACCGTCTCCTCCACCTGGCCGGGCTCCTTGAAGCTCCCTTCGTCGGGAGAGGGGCGCAGGGTCTTCAGGATCACCGTGTCGGCGTGCGGGAACACCCAGAACTCCACGTGCCGGGTCTCGTTCGCCCAATCGGCGAAGCCTTCCACCACCTCGGCCAGCGGCCGCTTCTCGATCCGCTCCTCGAGGAAGTAGGCGGGGACGACGTCGATCTCGACGGCCAGCGCCAGGCCGAGCAGGCCGAGCGAGAGCCGCTGGGCCTCGAAGAGCTCCGGCCGCTCGGTGCGGCTGCAGGTGACGATGCTCCCGTCCGCCAGCATCAGCCGCCAGGCGCGGGCCATGTTGGAGAGCGACTGCAGGTCCCGCCCCGTCCCGTGGGTGCCGGTGGACATGGCGCCGGCCAGGGTCTGCTTGTCGATGTCGCCCTGGTTGGCGAGCGAGAGGCCCTCATCCCACAGCGCCTGCGTCAGCCGG